>NZ_JAEINN010000019.1 GCF_016342405.1 Maridesulfovibrio ferrireducens
TGATGAATTTGAAATCAACTGTCAGGAAAATATTTTTGTGGCTTAACTAACTGTCCAGAAAAGTGTGGCAGGATCAATGGCCCAGATAACACCTGAGGAAATATGGATGCTAGATATTGCGAAAGGGATCGAATAGTGTTCACGTTGCTTTTAGAAGATGAGCTAGCTCTAGCCCAATAACTGAGCACAGCGTCCGTAGAGTCTCTCAGCAAAGTTGGATACAATTTATTATTAATCTTTAGAGCAACAACTGGATTAGCTAGCCCGGCCATGAGCTTATCGCCGAAGTCACTAATTGTCTCAAACTTGGAACATTGACCTAATTCTAACACTAACTCCTTGCTTACTGTTCCCAATTCCCCTGTAGAAATAGAATCAGTAAGTTCTTTCAGAGCAGCACTACAAACGTCCCAAAATGAATCCGAAGGTATTTCTAAATGCCCGCTATCTATATTCTCAGGGACATACATTTCCGAATTAGGAATCAACGATAAAATACGGTTTTGTACTCGCAAAACAAAATTAATATCATTCAATGCTTTTCTATTCTCAGAATGAACTATCCTGAAAGCCTCAATAAAATCAGAAATTCTTTCTATACTTCCGCCATAAAAAATCTTCATTATCCCATCATCAGAAACCAGTTTAATTTCTCCCCAATCTGGTTCCGGTACAAAGTCCTCAAGCATTGGATTGGATAGCAACAACTTGTATAATTCTAAGCAAAAAGAGCTAAATTCATTATACGTTCTGATTGGCTTTTCTTCTAAGAATTTAGATTCAGGAATAGATCTGAAAACTGCAACTGCCATGTGATGTTTATAAATTGATGAAATATTCGGAATCCATAATTGTATCACAGACAAAGCAACGACTACGTCTTCTGGACGATATTGCTTAAAAAGTTTTGGCAGCATATCACTAGTCTTAAACTCTGGAGAACTCTTCATTTTTTGTTTACGAATACTTTTAATTCTCCGCTTTATATTCTTTTTGCTTCGCCTATGCTTCCCCATTTTTTGCTCCTGCCGTAACAACTTTCTAATTCAAATTATCTCTAAACAAACAATACACCTATCTAAATAAAAATAACACCAACACTTACCGAACTGCTCGACTCAAGTCTATAGGCAGATGTATATTTACATAACCTTTCAAATTCAAACTACATCACTTTGAATAAACAAAGGAACATGCGCCACTGAATAATAAACTATTAATATACGCTGTACTCTTAATTGTTCATATTAAAACCTTTATTGTGCGTTTTCTTTATCGCCCGCCGCGCAAATTCTCTGACAACCGCCCCAACTCCCGCAACGCACCATCCAATCCGCTCTGCAAGTCTAGGCAACCCTGCACCTCCTTTTCCAGCTCGGAGATCCTTTGCCCCTGCTCGGCTATCCGCTGGTCTTGCTGTTCCAATCTTTCTTTCTGCGCTTTCTCCATTTCTTCCAGACTCTCCGATAAGTTCCGACTCAACTCGTTCATAATCTACCTCTTTAATAAAACGGCTGGCTGGCCGTTGTTTGTCTGGGTTATTTCCAGCTTCATTCCTTTGGGAAAGACCAAGTATTTTTGATTCTCGGTCTGATATGCGTTGATCTTCCATGCTGTAAACTTGCTTATACTCTTCTTCTGGCTTGCTATTTGTGTTTTGATTTGCGTTAAATCCTCGCTTTGAGCTTGAATTCGCCAACCGAAGTATCCGGTTATGCAGACTGATATGATGACTAGAAGCAGAGCGGATATAATGTTTGCCAAAATGTTTTGCTTCCAGTGATACGCTGAGATTTTGGATTGCTTTTTCCTTAGCTTCTGAAGATGGGTGTCCATATCGCTGATGATGGTATTCAGTTCGCTTTCGGCATATTTCAGCAAGTTCTCGCTCAAGTCTTCCAATGCGCTCTTGACGACTTGCTCGACCTCCTGAGAACGTGAGTCCATCTTCTCTTTTAATTTCTCGGTCAGCTCTCCAAGATGATTCATATATCCCTCCTTTAAGCCGGACGCGCTTTTTATCTTTTGGCAACTCCAAAGTGATGTAATTCTTACCCTGCCTAGGCACTGCATAACCTAACTCTTGAAGAGCCGTGACCAAGTCCTTCCTGTCCTTAAGCAAACCGTCAGCTATCCCTTGAACCAAATAGTCAGTTACGGTTTTTCGGAAGTCGTTCAGTTGCTTACCCTTTGGAGAATGCATATCTTTTCCCGGCTGTGTAAGCCGAGACCGTTTCAAATCATCAGGCTTTGCCCACTCCTTACGTTCATTCCAAAGGTCGCGCCAAACGTCGTATTGTTTCTGCCAGTTGGGAGGACATGGATTCATGGCTTTATCCTGCCTGAGTTCCGTTCGAGGAATAATAAAGTGCAACTCAGGATGTCCGGCATGACTGTGCCGAACCCAAAGGATGGAATACTGATCCGGTTCCATGCCTGCGAAGGCCACTCTTTCAAAATCGTCCATGACCTCTTTTTCAGTCCGTGGTAAAACGTCATCTTCTGGAGCCCATGAAAGAACACCGGAAGTGTATTTCCAGACACGGTCAGTTGAACCGATCACTCGTTGTACAATTTCTGGATCTCCCCTCACAACTTCGGGCGGGGATTCTTCGCGTCCATCCCGTTTCGGATCAAGGACATAATTTATGGCCTCGGTTCCGTTCCCTTTTCCATGTGGGAAAACCTTCATATACATTTCAACTCCTCTTCGACTGCTGCAAGTTCAGCGAGAATCAAAATTGAATCTGCATTGCTTTTATAAGTATTTGCCCAGCGAGCAAGCTGGTTAAGATTGTTTCCGATACGAGCAATATGAAGCAGCTTCTCTCTTTCACGTCTGGTTTTCCGAACTCGCGGCTTTCCCAATTTCTGGCGAACAAAATCGCAAGTACTCATTCCTCTTGCTTCGGCTTTAGCTGATACTTTCTTTTTTTCTTCCGGCGTGACTCTGAGATTAATCCACTCACTTCGTTTCGCGCTCATACTCCCTCCATTTCTCTGGCGTAATCGGTGGGATCGAAGGGAGGCTTGCCTCCCTCGCCAGCCCCAACAAAGACACTGATCGCGCAGCGGGCTGTGTCACGTTGGGTAGGCTGGCTAAGATTCGATAATATTCGCCGCTCAAGTCCTTTTTCTGTCGTGCGTCGAGAGCACCACTTATTAATTGATGGCTCCATATTTGTGTATCTCACTTACTTTTATGATTTATTGCTTTATGTACGAATTAAACGAACAAAACGATTTTATTCATCTGGGACATCGCTTTTATTTTCGTTTAATTCGTTTTTTTCGTAGAGAGAGAATATATTTTTAGGACGTCCACGAATTCCAGTTTTCCTCTTTTCAACAACAATTCTGGAACTAGCGATCAAAGATGAAAGAGCATTTTCAAGACGCCGCTTCGTAATATTCCTTGAAAAAACATCGTACAAAGCCCGCGTATCCATCTCATCAACTTCACGTAAAGCTTCAATAATTCGCCGCTCTGTTGAATCAAACTCAACTTCTCCAAAAATAAAATGAGTGGACTGTTCGCAATAATCCCAAAAAGCCAAAGCAGACTTTAAGTGTGTGATTGTTATTTCCGAGGAAGAGTCAAGGAGAGCATAAAGCAAGGCAAGCCGAATTGTATTTGTCTCAGCCCTGTTCATAATGGCTCCCGGCAAGCCGGGACGATCTTGAGAAAGTGAAGGATAGATATCAGCCCAAAAAGTTCTTGCTTCAGGGTCAAAACAAATCTCGTTATATTCAACACTGCTTTTGAGAATATCCAAGAGACGCATCCTGAAGCTCTGAAGCTTTTTTTCGTCCAGAGCAGTTGGAAACGCGACAAGCTTCGGGCGGCGTACACAGAGCCAAAGGAAACGATTTGCAAAGCCATTGAAAGCTTCGACCGTATCCATTTTGCTACTAAGCTCGTGTGTTGTGATGTGAGTGACGATGGCAACATGCGGATCTGTAGCCGTAATCTTGCTAGTCTTGGTCAGCGGCTCCACTTTATGCCCGTCAAAAAGAGCACGAATAATGGAAGACAGCGTATTACCGTCCCGCTTTGAACAGGACAATGCCCCGGCAAATTCCTGATCAAGCACAAAAAGCCTTTTATCTTTAATGCCCAAATCAACCGTAACATCTTTCCCTGAACCTTTCTGTCTATCGACAATATATTCAGTACGTTCATCCCTGACCGCAAAGATCAGGCCTTCTCCGCTTGATAAAGGTCCGTGGCTGACATGCGAAAGCTTCCATTCATCTTCAGAGAACTTGAATAGTTCTCGAATAGGCATAAACGAAGTTCCTTTTCGTGCCTTCGAACTCTGCCCGACAAGAACAGCATTAACGCGGGCATGCTGCTGCTCTCCGGCCAAAACAAATGGACTACGTCCAGCTTCAACGCCAAAGCGTGACAAAAACGTTGCTAAAACTGCGATCGGATCAGCTTCTGAATATTCCGTGGCAAACTCCACAAATTCACCAGCAAAACCATAAAACATAGCCCTATCAACTATCGGCCAAGGGAACACATTCAGTTCCTTGAGTGAACGTTTTAAAGCCGCAACTCCGCTTTTAGGACTATCTTTCCCAGCTTCAATTCCATTTTGAATAGTCTTGAAATACTCCGCAGTAGGCAGCCCCGTTGCTTCAGCAGCAGCATAGATATACTTAATGATCTCTTTCTTAGTAAAATCACCCTGAGCAATCAGCTGACCGAGAGAAAAGCAAGACGCATTCAAAGTGTCATTGCGCTGCCCTTCTTTAGCTGAAGCAATTGTTTTAAGATGGCTTCGTGCTGAAGCCGGTGCATTGTCAAAACTGTCCGGCAAGTATTTGCTACCCTTGCCAATAATCTTTTCAACTAACCAAGCAGGAGCCTCTTGAAGAGTTGCATTCCCTTGCCACTGATACTTTTGCTGAGATGGGTGCAGCGAAGGAGGCAGGATCACATACCCTCCAGAACCTCGAATATCCAAGCCCTTGCCAATCTTACCAGCCGTGTTTTTGATTTTTATGTCTTGAGGAAGTTTGAAGAATAGATGTTTGCCGCCGCTCCCGGTAATCTGCTCCAATGTTTCAGGGAGACTGCCATTGGCTTTTTCCAGATCTGCAAGTGAGGCAGGCCCGTCCGGCAAATCAACATCAAGAACAAAACTATTGAGTCCGGTAGGGCTTCCAATATTTGCATCCGGAAATTGCTGCCACCAAGCTTTCACCTGATCCAGATTTGTAGAAGCGTCTTTAAAGCCATGAGAGGTCAAAGGCCTCTTTTCCCGACAAGGGAATACCGGAATGCCTGACGAGGCATATTCCAAGGCGGCCTTAAATGTATCAAGCTCGTTTATATCAGTAAGATTCATATAATACCAACCTTACTGACTGCGAGCTTCAAGCCACTTAACAAGGCTTTCACGCGTGTATACAATTCGGCCACCAATCTTAATTGAAGCAGGACCGAGTCCGGCTGAATCTAAATTAGCCATATGGCCAACACTGATAAGAGAGCCTAAGTACTTAGTAAGGTCTTTCCTTGGAACAAGGAGAGGAAGGGTTTCGAGAAGGTTCTCGAATACTGTCTGGTGAGAATAATCTTTTAATTTTTGTCGAGCCATTGGGTTACCTCCAGATTTATTTGTTAATCTGAAGGTAGACGTAAATTCAGGTATTTAAAGTACTATGACTTAGCTATTACCTACTATTATTTCATTAATTACTTTTTTAACCTTTGCGTTGTAATTTCTCAAAAAGGATTCTTCCTCCATCGCGCTTTTCTTTTTGTCATTTACGTGATTACACAGCCATTTGCCGTCAAAAAAGACTGTCCTACGGACCTTTTCAGACTCATTTCTGCCAAAAGCATTTTCAGAACCAGTATGATTTTTCCGCATTGCTTCCCACAGATCAGGACAAGATATTTCTGGATTATCACTCAGAAAAGGAGCTGCCATAAACGCGAGTGTAACCGTATATGCATCAAAACCACCAACCGTCACATAATCCGCAGACTTATTAATCGAGACGTCATCTGATACTTTTGATTTTTCGTCATGACCATCTATATTGCCCTCTATAGCATTAACAATTGAAACTTTCTTTTCTGAAAATCCAGTCTCTTGTTGCTCATGTAGTTTATCCCTCAATTCCAGACTGGTTACTATTATTGGATTTGGATTTTCCAAAGCCAAATCACGCATACATCTATTTCGTTCTGATTCGAGCTGAAACCTATGCTCTGGAGAATTCTGCCTTAACAACAATTCTGCGAGCAACTCTAGCTCATCAAATAGAAAACGACTTTCCTTTATGGGGAACTCACCATAAACAAAGCCATATTTGATAAGATGATTGGATGTTTTAAAAAGTCTCCACAATGAAGCAAATTGGATAACTGCAAGCTTGCTCCTCTGCCCCATTGCTCTTTGCAAGCTACTTCCAGAAATACTTGGTAAATCTTCGTCAAAAATGAATCTATCAAAAAAATCTAGAATATTTGCAGGCTCAACACGACTCTCATTCCTAGCCATCAATTCTGAAATAAAATGTTGGACAGGGTGCCCTGCAATTAAATCCATTCTATAGTGGCTATCTAGAATAGCGAATGCCCAATGAACATGACCTTCGCAAATATTTATAAAACTCTCATCAAACATATTTTCACTGATTAATGTCTCAGCAGACCCAACTAGTGAAAATGCATTTAGAATATCTCGGTACAAGTTATCTTCGGCTTCAAGTATTTTCACTCGATCTTCCCGTCTTCCCGGCAAAAGTGCCATTATCAAATTTGTTTTCAACAAAATATTAAATGGCTTCTCGGGACAGAGCATATTTTTTAGTTGGGAAGAGCGAACTGACTGATATATTTTTTTAAACATATTTTTAGCACCAAATCTTAATTTATTAATTTCAAGACAGTTTACCGCATAACGCTAACATGAGCCAATATGATATTTCATGATTTTTTAGTGGGGCATAAGTAATATTTTAATTACGGGATAAGCCCGAGTTGACCGCTACTTTCTAATTCAATATCATTGTTATTTAACAAGTTAAGCAAGCACACAATCCAACATAATTTAGTATTGATAAACATAAAATTTTATCAGGAGAACACTTTGTTTGAACTAGAGAAAGCCTCTCTATTTTTTGAAACAATGGCATCGAAAAACCCCACTTTGGTTCAGAACATAGAAATAGTACATGAGAACAAGACTCTTCTTGGAAGTTCGTATCACTCCCCTAAAAATTTCATTCTAAACCTAAACAATCTGCTAAGATCATTGCTCTTCTTTGTAGAGACATCATTACAAAACACACCTAAATGGTTACATGATTGTATTCGTTCCTTTCAACAAGACAACCACCAAGATTTTGAAAAGCTAAAAAAATTAAGAAACGTAAGCGCCCATCAAGCTCTCATTTTTCCTAAAGAATCAATTGTTACAGGTTTATTTCGTATCCGTTCAGAACGTGATTATACGCCAAAGATTGGGCTAGGTGATCTTAATAAACCGATGGACTACTCTTGGGACCTTGCCATGAAAAATACCGATGAAATATTTCATGACTTATTAGTGTTTCACAGTATGGTATTTATGGACTTGGAACATAGCGCATTATGGGAATGTTTAGGAGTTACGAGGAGATGGCTTTATGATCTCAAATACAAATATGAAAATAATATATTTAGAGAAACTATCGATGTATATGAATTAACAAGCAATTTTTCATCTTCACTCCTTGATGCAGTTTGTCACTCATACGCGGAATATAAAAAAATTAAATTTGAATCATCATTCCATTACCCTGTTAAAGAGTACAACCACGTCAACACATTATTAGAGCTAGATATTTACCCATCACTCTTCTGTGAATGGTGGGATCAAAAAATTGAACCACTGAACTTTGGTGTAAGAAGCAATTCCCTATTTGGAAATTCCATTAAACATTTTGATCAAGTCCACGCACATTGTTATGATAATTTGAGCTCCAGCGAAGAAAAATACCTATCACTTCTTGAAAAATATAAAGATACACCAACAGACGAATGGCTTGATGAGAACAATATTAATGAATTTTATTCATTTATATATTTCAATCATTGGCATGTTAAGAATTCATTCAAAGGCAATCTTTTAACAACTCCGGTTGAACCTCACGAAATCGCACATCTTCAACGGTTAGGTAAAATTTTTCTCGCTGAGAACCAAAAAGATAAATTATGTACTATTAAAGCCACTGCTATAAATTTCAAAGAGTACTGCGGAGAACTAATAAAAAAAATAAAAAAAAGTAATCACCGAGCCTAAAAATATCAGTTCCCCAACTGAGAATAGAGTTGCTATAATTCTCCCCCATAAATAAATAGCTCTCAAAACTGGTACCAAACTGGTACCTGAGACAAAGACCACAAAAAAAGGTTTACACCTAAAAAGATGTAAACCTTTGATTTTACTGGAGCCAACGATCAGAATTGAACTGACGACCTACTGATTACGAATCAGTTGCTCTACCAACTGAGCTACGTTGGCGACCACCGGGATTCTTAGTATATCGACTGTTATTTATCGTCAAGCTTTACAATACATTCCACAGAGTTTCTGCCATGGGTTGATACTCTTCTTCCTGTGCTTTAATATCCAGATAAACTAATCCGAGTGGAGCGATGCGGGCATCCGGCATTTCGGCAAGCTCGCGCGTATCAATAGTCACGAAATAGCGTTTACAACTATCGCAAACGTCAATTCGCTCAGTCTTGCGCTCTTCGGACTGGAAATATTTAAGTTTCTTATAGTCTTCACTTTCACACCACGGGCAAATATTGCGTTTAATGCGCCACTGATGATCACAACAGGAACAATGCATCCAACGCTGTCCGCCATGTCCTGCCATATATTCTGCATTTTCCGTCAGCTTTTTCTTAAGCAATGACATATCCGGAAAAGAACCGCAGATCGGACAATAGCCCTTATCCCACTGCATTTTTTCAATCTTTAATGCGGCTTCATCCTTCATACGATTCATGAAAGGTTTCATTGCGAGTGACGCCAGCATCAATAATACAGAACCATCAAGGCTTAATTTTTTAGCCAAAATTTCGAAGAGCCCGTCATCGTCATTCCACACAGATCTTGCCAATTCATTAACTTCTTCTGTTCCCTGCAAAACATCTGTTATTGCGCTTATTTTATCTGAAAGAGCAGGCATTCCTTCTGCAACAGCCTTGCTGAACAACCAAAAAATTTCTGAATAATATTGTTCAAAATCAGGCATATCCATATCGGCCAAAAGCGACACCCCCTGCTCAAAACGCAAGGCATCAGCTTCCGGGAGAATAAAATTATTCCATTTTACTAAAAGATTGCATCCATCTTCATGCGCCGTTGCAATCGGACCGAATGCGTCAAAAATATTTTCCAAAGCGGGAGTCTGCTCACGTAAAGCAAGGAGTCCAGTTCGAACATCGCGCTGACTGGAAGAAGGGGATTGTATATTATTCATGGAGATCTGCTCCTGCTTTAAAACGAGGCCCGGATAAATCCGGGCCTCGGGTTATAAGTGCAACTATCCGAAGATACGTTTTGCGGGTTTAGTAATGCCAGCAAGAAAATTCTTGCGTGACATTGGCTGCCCTACGCCTGAATTGTCGGCGGTCACGTATTCATAATACAGTTCAGGTTTGTCCATAACCAGATAGATTACGTTCACCTCATCTGCATCAACCACTTCAGCTCTGGGATATTCTTTTTTTACTTTAGCAAGAGTTTTTTCAGCCAAAGCAACCATCTCAGAACGTTCACCGAAGTTCATAGTTCCGGTTGGACAAGTTTTGACACAAACAGGAACAAGACCTGCTTGCTGACGGTCAATGCACATATCACATTTAACCAGCATTCCGGTGCCTGTGTTATGGCGCGGAACATTGTAAGGACAAGCTTCGGCAATTTCTTCACACTCATCTGATTTCAATTTCTTGCAAAGATCAGTGTAGAGAATAGCTCCAGTTTTTTTGTCCTGAATTACCGCACCTTCCACATAACTGTCAGCAACCTCTTTACAAGGGGCATCAAGACAGTGGCGGCACTGATCGGGGAAGAAAAACCACTCGATCTTGCCATCTATGCGGTGTTCACTGAAACGCACCACTTTATAAGTAAAAGGATTCAAATCAGGTGGATTCTGATGTGAACCACGTTGTTTTGTTTCTGTCGCAGGTAGATCGTGCCATTCCTTACAGGCTATCTGGCAACCGCGACAAGCCGTACATCTCGATGTATCGACAAAGAATGCTTTAGGCATTTTTTACTCCCTATCGGACGGGTCTACTGACCCGGCTTAGTTGCGAATTACTCAAGTTCTGTGACTTTATCCGCTTTGCGGACGTTCACAAGACTGGCCTTATACTCAGGAATAGTCGTATTTGGATCACCTACTGCCGGAGTCAGACGGTTGGTTGCGTCACCGACTCCTTTAGTTGTCCAACCAAAGCAAAACGGCATACCCACTTCGTGGATAATTTTGCCCTTAATTTTGAATGGAGTCATACGAACGGTAACCATCGCAATTGCTTCAACTTTGCCACGAATACTTTCAACGATAACAGCATCACCGTTGGCAATACCTTTTTCCTTGGCAAGTTCGAGGCTCATTTCAACATAAAGCTGAGGTTCTGCTTCCAAAAGCGCAGGGATGTTACGGGTTTCACCGCCACCACACCAATGCTCGGTCATACTGTAAGTGGTGAGAACAATCGGGAATCGTTTATCACCGGGTTCTGCAAGCTTATCTAGGTCACTCTTAACGCTCTTGTAGCATGGACTGCTTAGCTGCTTGGAGAATGGATGACTCGTAATCGGAGTTTCCACCGGCTCATAATGATCAGGGAAAGGACCGTCTTGGAGACCGGGACCATAAAGCTGACCATGCCCTTCTTTGCGCATGATAAACGGATAACGTCCTTTGCCTGTTGCATTCGGTGGCCATCCACCATCAGGGACATCCCCTTCCCAGCCTTTGCCGTTCCATTCAATAACAGCTTTCTGAGGCGCCCAAGGCTTACCGTTTGCATCCACAGATGCACGGTTATAGAGAATACGACGGTTAACAGGCCAGCACCATGCGAAGTTCGGGAAAAGACCAATCTTGGCCTGCATTGGAGTCTGTGCCAAACTGCGGCGTTTCGCCTTGTTACCATCTTCTTCAGTATAACTTCCGGCATACAGCCAGTTCATGCTGGATGTTGATCCATCATCACCAAGAGCAACAAATGAAGGAACCTGCTGCCCCTTTTTGTATTTCTTGCCTTTGAAGTTTACATCCTTAGTGAATCTACCGTTAATTCTCTGAGCTACATCTTCAGCGTCATAGAAAGAAGGCCAGTCGAGAGTCAGAATAGGTTCTGGATATGCACCATTTTTAGTGCTGTATAATTCACGGACGCGGTTAATAATATCCACGTACATGTTACCCATGCTTCTGCTCTGCCCCATAGGTTTGCAAGCTTCATAATGCCACAGCAGCCAGCGGCCGCTGTTACTGATGGAACCTGCTTTTTCTGCGCGCTGAGCGGAAGGCAGAAGGAAGACTTCGGTCTTATTCTTAAGAGGGTCGACTCCCGGACGATGCCAGTTATCGGAGGTCTCAGTGTGATGCAGTTCACCAACAACCAGCCAGTCCAGATTATCAAGACCTTTGCGTGATTTATTGGCATTAGGAGTACTCTGAGCAGGATTAGTTCCGAAAACAAAACCACCGCGAATTTCACCTTTATACATACGGTCAAATAGGAAGATATATGAATAATCTACGCCGTCATCAGCTTTAGGCAGCATCTTATAGCCAAAGCCATTTTTAGCCGTAGCATTGTCGCCACGCCAAGACTTAAGCAAGCTAGCCATATATTTAGGTTTATGCTGCCACCAGTTCGCACTTTCAGGATCATGACTTACAGGTGTGGTTGCCTTGGTATATGCATCAAAGCTAGGCATACTAGCTTTAGGCACAGGCAGGTATCCAGGCAGAATGTGCCACAGAATACAGTGGTCGGTGGAACCCTGAACATTAGGTTCACCGCGCAAAGCATTAATACCACCACCGGCAACACCTATATTACCAAGAAGAAGCTGGAGCATCGCGCTGGTACGAATGTTCTGTACACCAACAGTATGATGAGTCCAGCCCAAAGCATACATTATGGTTCCGGCTTTATCTTTCTGACCTGTAGCGGCAAAAGTCTTATAAACCTTAAGAAGGTTCTCTTTGCTTACGCCTGTTGTCTTGGAAACGTTATCAAGTGAATAGCGGGAGTAATGCTTCTTAAGCATCTGGAATACACAACGAGGATCTTTCAAAGAAGGATCACGTTTAGGTACACCCTTATCGTCAAGCTCGAAAGCCCACTTGGACTTATCATATGTGCGAGTTTTGGCATCGTATCCAGAAAACAGTCCATCTTTGAACTTGTAATCTTTACCTACGATAAAAGCAGCATTGGTATAGTTCGCAACATACTCTTTAAAATAGAGTTTGTTGGAAAGAACGTAATTAATCATACCACCCATGAACGGAATATCCGTTCCTGAACGGAGAGGGACATGAAAATCACTTCTAGCGGATGTACGGGAGAATTTGGGGTCCACATGCATAACAGTGGCGCCTTTATCTTTGGCCCGTAAAACCCATTTAAAGGAAATTGGATGATGTTCAGCAGCATTACTACCAATAATCATGATAGAATCTGCATTTTCAATATCACACCAATGGTTTGTCATCGCACCGCGCCCGAACGACTCTGCCAGAGCCGCAACTGTTGCGCTGTGTCAGATCCTTGCCTGATGATCGAAATGCACCAGGCCCAGTCCGCGCACGCCCTGATGGACTAATGCACATTCTTCGTTATCCATCTGCGAGGAACCGAGATGAAAAATGGATTCAACGCGATTAACTTCCTGTCCTTTAGCATTATGAGTTTTAAAATCAGCATCGCGAGTTTTTTTAACATTCTTCGCAATACGATCAATAACCCAATCCCACTCTTTTTCTACCCATTTATCACTGTAAGGAGCGCGATATTTAGGTTTCTGTAATCTGTGGGTACTATTGTGCATGGAGAGCATTGCTGCCCCTTTTGCACAGAGTGCGCCTTCACTGACCGGATAATCAGGATCGCCTTCGGTGCTGACAATTTTACCGTCTTTTACATGAGCGATAAAATGACAACTGACTGCACAGAATGGACAGATGGAGATGACTTCCTGAGCCCCCTCAATCTTGAGTCCGGCGGCATAGGCCTGAACCGGAGAAAGATCGAGTCCCATCTGACCCAAACCGATGCTTGCCACGCCTATTCCGGCAAGCTTCATAAAGCCGCGCCGTGAAATATTCATGGAGTACCTCCTAGTTTTTACCGGACAGAGAGCGGCCTAGACTGCTTTTAGCCCGATATTTGTGTTTATTCTCACACTAAAGAAGATATCAAGAAAAAAGTCAATGATTCCAATGTGTTAAAATAAACACATATCAAGACGTCAAGATTCTCCGAAACTTTTTGAGCGCCATGGAAAAATTTCATCGGCCCGTAAACGGGCATCGCATTCTACCTTCCTGAACCATTCAAAATATTTGTCACGTACAAGCCGCCCTGCATCCGTTAAACGATAACCGCTGCGCTTGCTGCCGACCCGCTCAATAAGCTGAAAACCAAGAACCTGCTCGGTCTGCTTAATTTTCCCCCACGCGGCTCTATACGACATTCCCATAGCCTCGGAAGCTTTTTTCAAAGAACCGCATTTCTCGATCTGATCGAGAAGAAGTAAGCGCCCATAGCCAAAAAAAACTCCTTCCCCACCTTCAAGCCAAAGATGGAGGCGGATTGTGGGACTATGAGAGTCTATTGCCGGTTGATCATTTAAATAATCAAATTGTGGGTTGGAGGTGACTTCTTGCATTTCATTCTCCTTATTTCCCAAATGGACATTTAGGAAACGTACAGGTCTTGCATTCCATACAATATCCGCCATCAGCAAATGCGGCGAGATCTTTGCGGGTTAAGGTCTGTCCGGCCAACACGCGAGGAAGAACAAGATCAAGACTGGTGCTCTTAAAGAACAATGCACAAGCAGGAACACCTATAATCTGAACATCACCTGCGCGGGCAAGCAACAACATAGTTCCCGGCAGAACCGGGGCTCCATAAAGAAGATCTGTTACGCCGGCGTCCACCAGTCCATGTCGTGTCACATCATCGGGATCTACTGACATTCCGGCTGTGGTGATAATCAAATCACAGCCCTCGTCCATAAGAGACTTGGCTGCGTCGCGAATACAGTCCCGGCTGTCCGGTCCAATCACGGTGCGAACTACTTCACTGCCCAGAGCCTGAACTTTGGCAGTAATAATTGCTTCGAATTTATCCTCAATCAGCCCGCTAAAAACTTCATCTCCGGTAATAAGCAATCCGACTTTAGCTTTACGCAGTGGAGCAATTTTAAATAAGGGATCGCCATTCAATGAAGAAACAGCTTTGGAAAAATTATTTCGGGATAAATAAAGAGGAATAGCTCTGGTTCCCGCAAAACGAGTACCTTTTTTTACAAGAGACCCACTTTTTCGAGCCGCGACCATGACATCAGGTACTAAATTAAATCGATTCATCATTTCAAGATCAGTAACGAGAAGACCATCTTGCTCCGCCACCAAAGTGACCTTACCTTCTCGCGGAAGACCAGCCTGAATGACTCCTTCTCCCGCCATGATACGTCCAAAGGTTTCAGCAACTTCATTTTCATGAACCCACTCACCATCGGGAATATCACCTTCATCTACATAAATATGATTTTTGCCGATAAGCTGTAACCGACAGACATCTCCGGCACTGAAATTATGATCTTTAAAGAACTCAGGCCCTTTGCTTTTACCAGGGACAATACGCGTCATGTCATGAACGGCTGTTTTACCCACAGCTTCACTGAGAGGAACAGATTTAAGGCCATGAGGCAGGTTATCAACTATTAAATTACGACTGGACTTCCGTTCAAGATATGGCCCTTCTCCCTGACAGGTCCGGCAGATAGCACCGAAGGATCCGGGATAAGCATCTCCACAAAGAGGACAAGTAGTTATGCCGCCCTTACTGCGATGACCCATAACTTCGGGCTTCATCTGAATTGTTTCCAGCGAACATAAGGAAGCTCCCGCCTGACGAATTTCAGATTGCAGTCTTTCAGTATCCTGCTCTTTTTTAGGCTTTAACTTATAGAACCATGATTTAACTTCAGGCCAAGCATCAAGTTTAGTGGGGTCAACCCGAATACGGATGCCTTTGCCAGTATATTTGTCGTAGAGTGAAAGAGCATAAACGCCGAGATTTTTGATCTTGAGCCAGCCGTTACCGACACTGCAAAAAGTAAGCATCTGCACGGCATCCGGCAAACACCATGACGTTTCGCTAACGGCATCAAATATAGTTCCCTCAGGAAGATGCTTACGAGCTTCTTCCATCATATACCCACCAAGCATCAGTCCCGGGGCGGGATATCCATGAAACCTCCGAGCGGCTTCAAAGAACTCTTCGTAGGTATAAGACCCAATAGAATCATCATGTGAGGGGATGTCTGTTTTTAATGTTACGGCGGCTTCAAGGTTCATGCTGTTCTCCATAGATAAACTTTATTATGTCAAGATGGACATAATAAAGTTTATCTATGACAAATCGTCAATGAAGGTGCCTATTGCTCTTAGTTTGGAACTAATAACCGGATAATATATTATTTATAAGCAAAAAAATGCCCCTTACAGAATATCTGCAAGGGGCATTTTGAATTGATTCTGATTTTATCTAAACGAGTTTCGTAGCGGCAGCGAGGGCTGCGTCGTAATCAGGTTCTTCTGTGATTTCTTTCAAGTACTGAACATATTCAACCACACCGTTTTTACCAACAACAAACACAGCCCTGCTGAGCAGACGCAATTCTTTAATCAACACGCCATACCCTTCACCGAAAGATGCGTCTTTATGATCGGAGAGAGTTTTAACAGCCTCAACTCCGGCGGCTCCGCACCAGCGCGCCTGTGCAAATGGCAGGTCCATGCTGAGAGTCAGGATTGCAATATCATCACTCAGCTTTGCAGCTTCATTATTGAATCTGCGGGTTTCCATATCGCACACAGGAGTATCAAGCGATGGAACAGCGCTGAGTATCAGCACTTTGCCTTTATAATCAGCAAGAGTTTTGGGAGCCAAACCGTTATCAGTCACGCTGAAATCAGACGCCTTGTCTCCAACTTTAACTTCAGCCCCGATAAGGGTGAGAGGATTGCCTTGAAAAGTTATTACTCCGGTTCTTTCACTCATGATGTATTCTCCATTGTTTGTTTTAATTTCTACTCAAAATACCATAGCTCATAAACTGCGGCAACGGGCAATTATAATTTAAGCTAAACTACATGTAAAACAATGGACAAAGCTTTAAAACTAAATTCCACCTTATTCCCCTTCTTTATTCCCTCTTCTTCAATGCTCCATGACTCGACAAGCGCACATAATCTTGTACCGGATTCTGTTTCACCGGAAACTTCGGCAAGTATTTCAGTCTTTTTTATTTCTGTAACTGTCGCACTAATGCAGTTTCTAGCGCTTGAGTTTTGACCTTCCGATAGCGGACGTACCGCCACAAGCGGTGCTTTAATTGTTGCGGAAACAGGAACACCCACTTCAAGATCAAGTTTATACAAACTCTCAAGAGTAATAACAGAACTGATACAGCTACCTTCGGCTGTCTCAAACTCCACATCAGCAAGAATTCCATCACGCCGGATCTGCGTGACATGGCCTATAAAGGTATTACGCGCGCTAGTTTTTAATGAAGACTCTTCAAGTGCCATACGCCGGACAATATTTTGCACATCCCCTTCAGGCCAATCCTGATAAACCGCTGACAGATCTGCAGAAGACTGCCCCAGTACTTTACGCATCACCCCGAGCGGCACCCCGTTTCTGAGCAATTCCACAGCACGCGAGCGGCGAAGCACGCTTGGAGAACCCAGTTCACGGGGAATATTACAAGCCTCGGCCCTGTCATAAAAAATACGCCGCACATAACCCGGATCAAGGTGAAAAATATGCCCCTCAAGCCCCATACCCATGGGTCCTTCTATGAGAGCTTTGAGCTCGCGGCAGACGTTCTGCGGAAGAGGAACCTCGCGTTTGTTTTTCCCCACTCCCAGTAAGACAGTCGCACGCCCGAAATTAAAACTTTTGCTTTCATCCATTTTCAGGATTTCACCAAGTTTTGCTCCGGTATGACGCAAAGTCAAAAACAGACAAAAGACTCGTGTCCGTGACCGTAACCGATCAGCCCTACCGGCCTCATCCCGCCATAAACGATAACCGGATTCTAAATAATCAAGCATCCGGGTATCAAGATGTTTTATATTTTCGGGCACATCAAAGAATTTAAACGGAGCCAGTTTGCCTGATTTCACGGAATATTCCTTCGTAGAATCACGTTTTTTATAATTAACGTGACTGCATTGTTTCTTGCTGTTGATCTGAATAAGTATGAGATCGATCAATAATAGTAATCTGATATAATCACAATAAAATTGGAGATTTTACAATGAAACGCATTCTTACTCTGGTTCTTACAGTACTTCTGGCACTGCCTGTCGCAGCGAATGCAGCAGACTTGCTGATCGCACAGGCTGCCAACTTTACCCCTGCAATGCAGGAAATTATCCCCGCCTTTAAAAAGGCTACAGGATTTGAAGTTCAGGCAACTTATACATCAACAGGAAAACTTTATGCACAGATTACTAACGGCGCTCCTTTCGATGTTTTCCTTGCAGCAGATGAAAAACGCCCGAAAAAACTTTATGCTGCCGGCCTCTCCGAAAAACCATTTGTCTACGCAAAAGGTAAAGTAGTTTTCTGGTCGCTTAAAAAAGAAATAGGTTCAACACCTTGGCATAAAGCAGTGATAAATCCCGATCTGCATAAGATTGCCATCGCAAACATTGAAACAGCTCCTTACGGAACCGCTGCTATGAAAGCGCTCCAAAAAGTAAAGCTCTGGGAAAAAGTAAAACCAGAACTCGTATACGCGCAATCAATTGCCCAAGCCTTTCAATATGCGGCAACAGGCGCTGCGGATGCCGGATTTTGTGCCTACTCATCAGTCTTCACAACAGAAGGACGCAAAGGAACCTTCACGGTTGTAAACGAAGCTCCTCCAGTAATTCAAGCAGCCTGTATTCTTAACTCTTCCGAGCATAAAGACATCGCTCAGAAATTCGTCAAATTCCTTGCAAGTCCCGAAGTTAAAACTATCAAAAACAAATACGGATACGAATAACATGGATTTTTCTCCGCTCGTTCTGTCTGTCAAACTGGCTCTTGCAACAACTCTGTTAATTCCGATTGTTGCAGCGCCAACGGCATACATACTGGCGTTCTGCCGATTTCGTGGAAAAAGTTTGATTGATGCGATTGTCTCTCTCCCCATGGTTCTCCCTCCAACGGTTCTGGGCTTCGGGCTCCTCATTTTGATGGGCCCGCATGGACCGCTGGGGAAACTTTGGAAAGATGCCACGGACGAACGTATGGTTTTTAGTTTTTCAGGAATTTTACTCGCCTCACTTGTTTATAATCTGCCCTTTGCGGTTCAGCCAATGCGCGCCGCCTTTGAAAAACTGGATATCAGGTTGCTGGAAAACTCGGCAGTGCTGGGACTTTCCTCCACAGCTACCTTCTTCCGGGTGGTTCTGCCGAACAGTTTACCGGGACTTGCGGCGGCGGCAATGCTTGTCTTCGCACACAGTCTTGGAGAATTCGGGGTAATCCTCATGGTAGGCGGAAGTATTCCCGGCACTACAAAAGTGGCATCCATTGCAATTTATGAGGCGGTGGAGGCCATGCGATATCAGGACGCATTATTCATGTCGCTGGCAATAATTCCAGTTAGTTTTCTGGCTCTGCTTGCCATTAACCGCATCAACGGAAGGCGCTGATGACTCTCCATTTAGATATTCGCAAAAAACTTGCAAACTTTACTCTGGACGTCTCACTTTCCTGTCCGGCGGGAACTCTTACCGCCATTGTCGGCCCGTCCGGAGCAGGCAAAAGCACTTTGATCAGAATCATTTCAGGTTTAGATCTTCCTGATGAAGGAACCGTGTCGCTCGGAGGAACTTGCTGGAACGATACTTCAAAAAAATTCCATGCCACACCTCAAAAGAGAGGTTTAGGACTGGTTTTTCAAGAATACACATTGTTTCCCCATCTGACGGTTCGCAAAAATGTAGCCTTTGCGGCAGTGGACAAAAACTGTGTTCAAGATCTGTTGAATAAATTCGGTATTGCCCACATTGCCGATCGCAAACCATCCGGGATTTCCGGAGGGGAAAGACAACGTGCGGCCTTTTGTCAGGCTCTGGCGCGTGAACCTGTTTTACTGCTACTTGATGAGCCTTTCTCGGCTCTTGATATTGCAACCCGCGAATCTTTGCGGCGTGAACTGAGAGATCTGAAAAAAGATCTGAATATTCCAATGATTCACGTCACTCATGATCTGGAAGAAGCTTACTACCTCGCAGACAAGATATTTGTAATGGAAAACGGAGTTGCCTCCCCTCAATGGCTGGAGCGGCAAAATTCACGCCGGAATATGAACTTTATCGTTCCTAATCAATATGAACTCGTGGAGAACATGTAATGCGTATCAATCAATTATTTCTGATCCTTTTATTAGTCCTATGCGTTCCTGCGGCAGCGCAGGCAAAAATAGTGATAGCATCCGGTGCGGGCTACCGTTCGCTCGTTGACGATCTTACCGCCTCCTATACAAAAGACACCGGCAATCAAGTGGAGCGCATCTACGGCAATATGTCCCGCGTCACAGCTCAAGCCAGTGTCAGCGGCGCTGTCGATATGGTTATAGGTGATTTAGGTTTTCTTGAAAAAGCCCAACTGGATTTCAAAACCACAGATAAAATTGGAAACGGCAAACTTGTCGTAATCTTCCCTAAAGGTTCAGCTTTTAATGGTGAAGCAGATCTGCTTGCATCTAAAGTCACCCGCATAGCTCTTCCTGATACAAAACGGGCAATATACGGAAAAGCAGCTTTGCAATATATGCGCAGCAAAGGAATATATGACAAAATTGAATCCAAACTCCTTATCGTTGCCACCGTTCCTCAGGCCGCATCATACGTTATTGCCGGAGAAGTTGATTACGCCCTGATAAATCTTACCCATGCCCGCAAGATTTCGAAATCAATAGGTGGATTCTCCCTCATTGATGAAAACACTTACTCTCCTATCAGTATTGTCATCGGCCAACTGAAAAGCTCTACAAACAAGAAAGAATGTGACACCTTCTTGAAATTTCTAAAGACTGATAAAGCACAGAAAATTACTGCCAGCCATGGCATGTAGGGTATTTAATGGATTTCACGGCAATCATTTCTGACAGCGCAACTTTAAACCCGCTCATTCTTTCGGGTAAAGTTCTAGCTGCCTCAGGGTTCCTTCAATTATTGCTGGGAATTCCACTGGCGTGCTGGCTTGCCCGTTCGCGAAGCACTCTCAGTAATATAATGGATACAGTCGTTACGCTGCCCCTTGTATTTCCTCCAGTAGCCATGGGATTCGGGCTTCTTCTTTTGCTTGGCAGAGAAGGACCGATGGGCGCCCTGCTTGGTGAAAGTATTATTTTCAGCTTTCCCGGTCTAGTAGTCGCGGCTTTCGTTGCCGGACTACCGCTGGCGGTCAAACCGATTCAAGCGGCACTTAAATCTGCAGAAGCCGCAAGGCTTAGCGAAGTGGCGGCTGTATTGGGAAAATCTGAAACAACGATCTTTTTATGCGTGCTTTTACCTTATGCAAAGCGCAGTATTGCCGCAGGGATGTTGCTGGCCTTAGGAAGATCTCTCGGTGAAGTCGGGATGACTTTAATGCTTGGCGGAAATATTATAGGTAGAACAAATACTCTTTCACTCGAAATATACAACGCAGTTTTTAACGGAGAATTTGAAAGAGCCATAATGCTTTCACTGATGATAGGAACTGCTTCAATTGCAATGTTTGTCGTGCTGAAAAAAGTATCCGATACATAAACTCAAACACCCAAAAAACACAGGTAATAAAATGAATGAATCTATTCTGAAAACCGTACAGGAAAAAGCTCGCGAAATATGGGAAAAAGAAGGAATTCTAGATGAACACATCACCATAACAGCCAGAACTCTCAGTACAGAAGAAGCTATCGGTAACCCCGAAGGTGATGACTTTCCTTTGCTGCGCGGAAAAGAAAAACTGATGGAAGCTGAATTTCGAGGATCAAAAGGTCAGGCATTTACCGATCGTTTCGGCGATTTCAATTCTTCACTTCGCGAAGTTTCCGAAATGAATCTCGAAAACAATTTTCGCCGCGCAATTTTCGTAGCATCCCTTAATGCAGTCCAATCCAATCTAGGGCTGACAGATCACGCCATCCACTGTAAAGACGAAGGCCCGGCGCTTTGCGCTCCCAAATTTGCTGATCATGTTATGGATAAATATGGTAAAATACGTATCACACAAATAGGATTCCAGCCTGCCATGATTAAATCCTTTGCCGACAAATTCGAGCTGAGAGTGATTGATCTGGATCCGGACAACATAGGCAGTAAAAAATGCGGAATAACAATTGAAGGGCCGGATGAAACAGCTGCGGCTATCGAATCTGCAGAACTGCTGATAGTGACAGGCTCAACCATAGTAAACGAAACTCTCACTGACTTTTTAGTGGATAACAAACCGACAATTTTCTTTGGAACCACTGTAGCCGCTGCGGCCGACCTTATGGGTTGGACTCGTTTTTGCGCAGAAAGTAAATAACATAATCCCATGGCAACTTGTGACACACACACCTACTATTGTGAGACAAAACGACACACACCTCCTTAACATCAGTATTTATGTGTGCTTTCACATATTAACTTCATTATAATAACAAATATTACCGACTTACAACTTCATTTCTATTCATAAAACGATCCACATTCCCACCCACCCCATCATATAACATATTAAAATATAACCAATATTTTTTTGGACCTTTTTTTGCTTAGAGAATCTCTTAATGAGCACATAAAAGAAGTGCCAAGGTGAACTGTTACTAGATTTACGGATATAAAAGATAGAGCACTGAACTGCATTTCTTTCATATCTGCTAGAACTAACAGCTTGACTTATTATGTCCATATAGACATATAAATTCTAGTTATAACAACACAATTCACCTGAAAGATCACTATTTTGAGATTTTGTGCTCATACAAACGGTGCATATAATAAGTATAAAATAAGACTCTGGAGCCACTACTCATGATGAAAACAGTGCCTGTTGAAGATTCCATAGGAAACGTACTTTGCCATGATATGACCCGCATTGTTCCGGGAGAATTCAAAGGACCCGCGTTCAAAAAAGGGCATATAATCCGGCAGGAAGACATTCCCGTATTGCTCGAAATAGGCAAAGAACATGTCTATATTCTTACACTTGAAGAAGGTCAGCTGCATGAAAATGATGCAGCAAGACGCATTGCAAAAGCTGCAGCAGGACCGGGTATCACTCTTTCCGATATAAGCGAAGGCCGCATTAATATGAAGGCTTCACCGGGCTTGCTTTCTGTTAATGTTGAAGCTCTTGAACGCATTAACTCTATTGAAGAAGTCGTGATTGCAACCATGCATAACGGGCTTCAAGTTTCCACACCGCGCGACGTTGCCGGGACACGCGTTGTTCCGTTGATCATCGATGAAAGTAAAATTATCGAAGTGGAAAAAATCTGTAGAGAATGCGGACCCATTATCAGTGTTAAACCTTTTAGACACCTCAAAGTCGGCATTATCACCACCGGCAGCGAAGTATACAGCGGACGCATAAAAGATAAATTCGGCCCTGTTATCCGCAAAAAATTTGATGCTCTTAATTCTGAAATACTTTCTCAGACTTTTGTCAGTGACGATCCGGAAATGACCCGTGAAGCCATCCTGAAATCCATTGATGACGGCGCACAAATGGTCGTGCTGACAGGCGGAATGAGCGTCGACCCCGACGATCAAACTCCTTCAAGTATCCGCTCAACCGGAGCTGAAATAATCACATACGGTTCTCCAACTTTTCCCGGTGTCATGTTCATGCTGGCATACCTGAACGGTGTCCCTATTGTCGGGCTGCCCGGTTGCGTGATGTACTACCGGGCCAGCATTTTCGATCTTGTCGTGCCGCGAATTGTCGCTGGCGAACGTCCTACACGAAAGGAAATTGCAGCTCTCGGGCACGGCGGATTCTGCGCCGGATGTGACACTTGCCACTACCCGCTTTGCTCCTTTGGTAAATAGCAAATTGACGTCTGTTTCAGACGCCTAATTATATTAAAACAGCAATAATTTTAAGGAGGCTACTTCGTATGATCAAAAGAACTCTCAAAGTTAACGGCGTAGAACGCGTAGTTATCGTAGAAAAAGATACTGCGCTTGCTACTGTTTTGCGCGAAAGCTTAGGTCTTACCAGTGTTAAAATCGGTTGCGGAACCGGACAATGCGGTAGTTGCTCTGTCATCGTAGGCGGAAAACTGAAACGCACATGTACCCTTAAAATGACTAGGGTTGAAGATTACACCGAAATAATCACTCTCGAAGGAATCGGTACTCCACAGCATCTGCATCCAATCCAGATTGCATGGATGGCACACGGTGGGGCTCAGTGCGGATTTTGTACACCGGGCTTTATCGTCTCAACTTATGCTTTGATTCTGTCCAACCCTTCTCCAAGCCGTGAAGATATTCGTGACTGGTTCCAGAAACATCGCAACGCCTGCCGTTGTACAGGTTACAAACAGCTTGTTGATGCAACCATGGACGCAGCAGCAGTTATGCGCGGCGACATGAAGATTGACGAATTACTATTCAAGATGCCTGAAGACGGTCGCATCTGGGGTTCCAAATATCCACGCCCAACAGCAATCGCAAAAGTTACCGGAACACTTGATTACGGCGCAGACCTCGGCCTTAAAATGCCTGAAGGCACTCTCAAATGTGCTCTGGTACAAGCAGAAGTTTCTCATGCAAATATAATTTCCATCGACACCAGCGAAGCTGAAAAGATGGAAGGCGTGGTAAAAGTTGTTACTCATAAAGATGTTAAGGGTAAAAACCTCATTACCGGCCTGATCACTTTCCCCACCAACAAAGGTGACGGATGGGACAGACCTATTCTCGCTGAAAAGAAAATCTTCCAGTTCGGTGATGCAATTGCAATTGTTTGTGCAGATACCGAAAAGCACGCAAAAGCCGCTGCTGAAAAAGTTGTAGTAAAACTGGAACAGCTGCCTGAATACATGAGTGCTCCTGCGGCTATGGCTGATGATGCTATCGAAATTCACCCCGGCACTCCTAATATTTACTTTGAGCAGAAAGTTGCCAAAGGTGAAGAATCTGCACCTATTTTCGATAAAGCAGATGCTGTTATTGAAGATAGTTTCTACGTCTCACGTCAGCCGCATATGCCTATCGAACCTGATGTAGGTTTCGCTTACCTTGATGACGACGGTAAACTTTGCATTCATTCCAAATCAATCGGCCTGCATCTGCATGCTGCCATGATTGCTCCGGGTATGGGAATCGAAGTTGAAAACCTCATCATGGTTCAGAACTTTGCAGGTGGTACCTTCGGTTACAAATTCAGCCCGACTATGGAAGCACTTGTAGGTGTTGCATGTCTTGCTACCGGTAAACCTGTCTTCTTGAACTACACATGGTTCCAGCAGCAGACTTACACAGGCAAACGTTCACCATTCTTCACAACCGTACGTCTGGCTGCCGATAAAGGCGGTAAACTTCTTTCCATGGAAACCGACTGGATATGTGACCACGGTCCTTACTCAGAATTCGGTGATTTACTGACCCTTCGTGGCGCTCAGTTCATCGGTGCAGGTTACAACATTGATTCCATTCGCGGTGAAGGTCGCACAGTTTGCACCAACCATGCATGGGGTTCTGCTTTCCGTGGATACGGTTCAACAGAAGTTGAGTTTGCATCCGAAGTTCTGATGGATGAACTGGCTGAAAAATTAAATATGGACCCATTCGATCTTCGCTACAAAAACATTTACCGCGAAGGTTCTACAACTCCGACAGGACAGACTCCTGACGTTCTGAGTCTGGAAAAAATATTCGACACAGCTCGTCCTCATTACGAAGCAGCCAAAAAACGTGTTGCAGCTAAATCGACTGACGCAATCAAGCACGGCGTAGGTATCGCACTCGGCGTTTACGGATCAGGTCTTGATGGACCGGACTCCGCAGAATCTGAAATTGAACTTAACGAAGACGGCACTGTAACCATGTATGCCTGCTGGCACGATCATGGTCAGGGTGCTGACATGGGTGTGCTCGGAACAGCACATGAAGCTCTTCGTCCACTGAAACTTGCTCCTGAAGAAATCAAACTGGTCATGAACGACACCCGCACCTGCCCTAACGGCGGCCCAGCCGGTGGTAGCCGTTCACAGGTTGTTGTCGGTAACTCCATTATCGCTGCATGTAGAGCGTTAATGGACAGCATGCGTAAGGCTGACGGAAGCTTCCGTTCTTACGACGACATGCGCAAAGAAAACAAAGCTCTCCGCTACAGCGGTGTATGGACTGCCCCTTGTACTGAATGTGATGCAAACGGTCAGGGTAACCCATTCGCATGTTACATGTACGGATTATTTATCATGGAAGTAGCTGTTGAACTCGCAACGGGTAAAACTACCGTTGAGAAAGCAACTTTCGTGGCCGATATCGGTAAAATCAACAACAAACTCGTTGTTGACGGTCAGATGTACGGCGGGATTGCTCAGGGTATCGGACTTGCTCTCAGCGAAGACTATGAAGATATCAAAAAGCATTCTACCATGGTCGGCGCAGGTTTCCCTTACATCAAGCAGATCCCGGACGATATGGAACTTATCTATATTGAAACACCACGCCCTGAAGGCTCACATGGAGCATCAGGAACCGGCGAACTCCCTCTGACTTGTCCTCATGGTGCTATCATCAATGCGATCTACAACGCATCAGGCGCACGCATTACCAAACTTCCAGCTCTGCCTGAAAAGATTCTCGCAGCACTGAAAGCTAAAGCTTAATATATAACAGGTCGCGGCCGAACGTTTAAACGCGTACGGCCGCGACCATCTTTTTTACAGCTATGGGAGTATTATGGAACAAGGCTCACTTCACGAATGGGAAGCCAAATGTATTCAGGAAGAACCTCCCCGTTGCAAAGCAGCCTGTCCGCTTCACGTGGACGGACGGGAATTCTGTAAACTTCTCGCAGCCGGACAAACGGACAAAGCGTGGGCGGTCCTCTGCCGCACTCTTCCGTTTCCTGCTATAACTGCGCGCATCTGTGATGCCCCCTGTAAAAAAGCCTGCCTCCGTGAAGAAGTCGGCGGCGGTATAGAAATGGATAGTCTGGAAAGATTTTGCGCAGAAAACGCAAAACGTACTCCCCCTTTCAGACCTCTGCCCTCCCGTGGAAAAACAGTTGCTGTTCTCGGAGGATTTCTACCCGGCCTTGCCGCGGCTTGGGATCTTGCCAAAAAAGGATTCACTGTCACAGTTTTTTTGAACAATATTTATGAAGCATTCGAAACACTGCCTCATAAATCGTTGAGCATAGAAATTTTCAAACAGGAAATCGAAGTCATCAAAAAAATGGGCGTAACTTTTATTGAAAACAGTACGCCAGACGAAAAAATCGCCGAAGAATGTCTCCAAAATTTCGATGCGGTATTTTCAGACCCGCTATCTTGTTGCGCTGAAAAGCTAAAAATAAAAGCACCTTCCGCTACAACTCTTGAGACTGAAAAAAATGGACTATTTGCGGCTTCAATGCCTGAGAACGAAACCTCGCCAGTCGCACTCATAGCCATCGGTCGCAAAGGAGCTTTATCCATTGAACGGTTCATGCAGAATGCGTCTCTCTCAGCCGGACGTGAACGCGAAGAACCTTTTGAAACCAGACTCTATACGAATATCAGCAAAGTAGAACCGCTTGCCCCCGTTACTATTTCAGAAGCAGGTTACACCCCCGAATCAGCACACGAGGAAGCTTCCCGCTGTCTGCTTTGCGAATGTATGGAATGTGTAAAAAACTGCGCCTATCTCGAAAATTTCAAGGGCTATCCTAAAGTTTTTGCCCGCCAGATATATAACAATGCTTCCATTGTAATGGGTACACGCAGAGCTAACAATCTCATTAATTCATGCATGCTCTGCGATTTGTGTACAGAAATATGCCCCGAAAATTTCTCCATGAAGAATCTTTGTATAGAAGCCCGGCAGGATTTGGTTGAAAAGGGGCATATGCCGCCTTCTGCTCATGAATTTGCCCTGCGGGATATGGAATTTGCCGACAGTGAAACTTGCACTATCAACAGACATCAAGCCGGATTTGAACAAAGCGAATGGGCTTTTTTCCCCGGTTGTCAGTTGCCTGCGTCAGATCCGAATGCAGTCAAAAAGGTTTATGAATTTCTCTGCAACTCCTTAACGGGAGGAACAGGGCTTATGCTCCGCTGTTGTGCTGCTCCTGCGGACTGGTCCGGACGCATTGAACTTTTCAATAAAAAAGCAACTGAGTTGCAAACGGACTGGGAATCATTAGGAAAACCTAAACTAATCGCGGCCTGCCCTTCGTGTCAGGAAACCCTGCACAAAGCCATTCCAGAAGCTGAAATAACATCATTATGGTCTGTGCTCTTCCAGCATCGTAAAAAATTAAACCCAGTTATACCGGACACAATTCCGGCATTGCAAGATCCTTGCACAGCGCGGCACAACGATAAACTCCTGACGGATGTGCGCGTCCTGCTTTCAGATTTAGGCATTGAATTCACTGAACCGGAACTTTCAGGCCTTCATACAGAATGTTGCGGTTTCGGAGGATTACTCAGCAATGCCAACGAACCTTTATCGAAAACAGTAGCGGAACGCCGGGCTTCAAAGTTGAACGGAGACGGCATTACGTATTGCGCCATGTGTCGTGATCTACTTGCAAAAAGCGGAAAACGCTGTCTTCACATATTAGATGTAATTTTCCCGCCAGAAAACCTCGATCCTGCGGCACGCACCGTACCCCAATACTCTGAGCGCCGCGAAAATCGAGTCAGGCTTAAGGAGCAGATGCTGGATGTAATCTGGAAGAAACCGTCTGCTCCTCGCCCTGACTTTGAATCTATTGCTTTATCTTTCACTGAAGAAGCTAAAAAGCTTATGGAAGAACGCCGCATCCTTATTTCTGACATTCAAAAGACTATTAATGCTGTGCAAAAATCAGGGCAAGAACTCGAAAATACCGAGACAGGACACAAACTGGTATATTACAGACCAGTCACAGTCACTTACTGGGTTGAACACGAAAAAACAGGTGAAAACAGTTACTTAATCCACAAAGTATGGAGTCACCGCATGCGCATACTCGGAGGTCGTAAATGAGCACCTTAAAAGTCCTTGATGATGATTTTTCTTCATGGAAATGCTCAGCATGTGGAAAAAATCTTGAGCCTGCACCTGTTGAACTTGAATACCTTGAAAGCAGGTTCACTGTTGAGCTTCCGTCCTGCCCTGCGTGCGGACTGGTTCTTATTCCCGAAGACCTTGCTCTGGGGAAAATGGCGGAAGTGGAGAGTCTTCTGGAGGACAAATAAAAATGACTCAACATGAGCGATCAATTCCTTTATGGGAGAAATCTACTCTTAAAAATGCAGCGGGAAACACATTACGCCCCGGAGGGTTAGCCCTCACAGATCGGGCTTTATCTCTGGCGAATATTCCGCGGTACAGTAGAGTGCTTGATGTTGGCTGTGGTCTTGGTGCAACAGTTCAACATCTGAATGAATCTCATTCTTTTGAAGCATATGGCATAGACTGTTCAACCAGACAGCTGGAAAAAGCACCCTCAGGGCTAGCTCTTTCACAAGCGGATGCTACGAACCTCCCTTATGCAAACAGATCCTTTGATACTTTAATTTGTGAATGTGTACTTTCACTTTTACCAGATATTTACCTAGCATTAGCTGAATTTAAGCGAGTCCTTACTCCATCCGGAACACTTATTATAACTGATATTTATCAGCGAGGACAAACCAGTTCAAGTTGCATCTCAGATTCATGTGCAACTAACCCCATTAATGTGCGACAGTTAAACAATACTCTTAATGAACTTGGGTTTCATACAACAGTTCAAGAAGATCATTCCAAAATGCTTGTAGAGCTTGCGGCGCGACTCATTTTCACAGGAGAAAAGTCCATTATTCCTAAAGAGAGTTGTTGCGAGAAGCCCGGCTATATGCTGCTCATTGCCAAATTGAACGAACTCTAATTACGGAGATTTTTTCATATGAATGATACAGATCTGCGCATCCTTCAATTAAACGGTTCAGGATATTGCTGCGCCCAGATAATAACACTTCTTTGTCTTGAAAATTTACAACGCGAAAATCCTGATCTTGTGCGTTCCATGCAAGGCCTCTGCCTCGGCACGGGGGATTGTTCAGGAACATGCGGGATTCTAACCGGCGGAATATGCGCTCTTGCACTCTACGGAGGCAAAGGGCTTGATAACGAGGAAAAAGATGACCGCCTTCCGTTAGTTATAGAAAATTTTAGAGAGTGGTTCAAAAGCACATCAATCAAACAATATGGCGGAATATCCTGCGGTGATATCATCGGCGACGAATGCGGAGCACCAAAACCGGACCGTTGCGGCAAGCTGCTCGTTGATGCCTATGCTCAACTGATACAAATCCTCGTTGACGAAGGGTTTGATCCGTATTCAGGCAGGGAAACAAACGATGGATACTGATTTTAATATTTATGAAACAGCAAGCGTCTGTCCCGTCTGTTTAAAAAGAATTTCAGCCCAAAGAATTACTGAAAACGGTGAAACCCGCATTGTAAAAAAATGCATCGAACATGGTGAGTTCAGCACGCCTGTCTGGCGCGGGGAACCTCATATTCAAAACTGGGCACGGCCTAAAATTCCATCCGCACCTCCGGTAACAGATACAGCTGCATCAAAAGGCTGTCCTTTTGATTGCGGCTTATGTCCTGAGCACAATCAGCATACATGTACCACTCTGATTGAAATCACGTGGCGTTGCGATCTTAACTGTAAAATATGTTTCGCGTCGGCGGGGAATTCTAAATCCCAAACATTGGTTAGACCGGACCCGACTATTGATGAGCTTAAAGATTTACTGAAAAAAGTTCGCGAAACAGCCGGACCTTGTAATCTACAACTTTCAGGCGGAGAACCCGCTGTTCGTGACGATCTTCCGCAAATTGCAACAATTGCGAAGGAACTAGGTTTCCCTTTTGTACAGATCAATACAAACGGACTGCGCGTAGCCCGTCAGGAAGGATTAGCTAAACTCTGGGCGGATAGTGGCGTTGATTCCGCTTTTTTACAATTTGATGGCACCCGCGATGATATTTATGAATCAATTCGTGGACGCGCATTAATAAAAGAAAAAAAGGAAGCCATTAAGAATCTGACCGACGCGGGAATAGGAGTGGTTCTGGTTCCGACAATTGTTCCGGGTGTGAATGATGACAACATCGGCGAAATTCTAAAGTTAGCGATATCCCATTCTCCCGGAATACGCGGTGTACATTTTCAACCCGTCAGTTATTTCGGACGCTATCCTGAATCTCCGTCAGATAAATCCCGTATCACGCTACCTGAAATCATGAGTAAGCTCGAAGAACAAACTTCCGAATTGGTTCATAAAGCGGACTTTTTACCTCCAGCCTGTGAACACTCCTTATGTTCTTTTCATAGCAATTATATGGTGATGGAAAATGGAAAACTCAAAAAACTTTCAGGCAAAAATGAAGCTTGCTGCGCTCCGCGTCCTGCTTCGGAAGGCGCAGAAAAATCGAGAACTTTTGTTCGCAGACAATGGGCCGCTCCGGCAGTAGAAGAATGTGGATGTAAAAAACCGCTTGATGACTTAGACCGCTTTATTCAGCGGGCAAAAACACATATTCTGGCTGTTTCAGGCATGGCTTTTCAAGATGCGTGGACACTTGACCTCGAAAGACTCAGAGGCTGTTGCATTCATGTAGCATCGGCGAATGGAAAATTAATTCCATTTTGCGCATATAACCTGACTTCAATGGATGGATCATCTCTTTACCGAGGACAAAATGATTAACAATCCCCTTGAGTGCTGGCTTAATCTGCGCATGGGACGGCGACTTGATTCCGGAGGAGTTTCCCCCGAGGAATTACGCGAGTGGCAATTTGAACTTTTACGCAAAACCATAAAACATGCCGCAACATCTTCACAGTTTTATTCAAAACATTTAAGCAACATAGTCCCCGATGAAATTCGTACTCCTGCGGATTTAAGCGCATTGCCTTTCACTATGCCCAGTGACCTGAGAAACAGTCCAAACAGTTTTTTATGTGTATCTCAAGACGAGATTGCACGCGCCATAACTATTTCAAGTTCAGGATCAAGCGGTGATCCTAAGCGGCTTTTTTTTACAACCGGAGATTTAGAACGCACTATTGAATTCTTTCATTACGGCATGGGACCATTAGTAGGGAAGGGAGAAACAGTTCTTGCTCTGCTCCCGGATTCGCGGCCCGGCGGAGTTGGAAATCTTTTCTCTGAAAGTATCTCAAGACTCGGAGCAAAGACTGTTTATCCAGAAGACCCTTCTGATATACCTGCTCTTCTGAATTTACTCTTGAATTCACGTGCGACTTGTATTTTAGGCCCGGCAATACATATTCACGCACTGTCCCGCCTTTGGAAAAGTAAGCGACTCCCTAAAAATCAAGTCCGCTCGGCCCTGCTGTGCTGGGATGTTTTGCCAAGTGTTACAATTCAAACCATCTCAAACACATTCGGTTGTGAAATTTTTTCTCACTGGGGCATGACTGAAACATGTCTCGGCGGCGCAGTTGAATGTTTTCAAGATTCCGGCATGCACCTGCGTGAACCGGATTTTTATGTCGAGATAGTTGACCCTGCCACCGGACAACCTGTGCCCGACGGAACCAGCGGAGAGATTCTGTTTACAACTCTCTCAAGACGGGCGATGCCTCTTATAAGATATAAAACAGGTGATATCGGACAAATAGTTTCGGGGCCATGCTCATGCGGTCTTTCCATGCGCAGACTGACCGGTGTAACAGGCAGGTTAAACGGAGATATCCGCTTACCTACCTCCGAACAATTATCGCTTTCAGAACTTAACGAAATAATCCTGCAATTTGTCGGTGTGCTGGATTTTAAAGTCAGCTTTCAACAACACCCGCCTAGTCTCAACATTGCTCTGGACATTTCTCCTGAAGCTAAGATTCCATCAGATCTTTCTAAATCCATAATTTCTTATCCAAAGCTCAACCGGGCAATTGTCGAAAATGATTTGAAAATCAATATTGAAATTGATAACCATAATGGGTGTATCAGTTCAGGGTTTGGAAAAAGATTAATAACATCGGCTTAAATAAGCCATAAAGGTCAGCCTCTAATGAAAAAACTCGTTCATAATATCCGTTTACAGTTGGAATCCGGCAATGATCTCATTCTTGCAAGCATTGTTGAAAGTACAGGCTCCACGCCCCGTTCATCCGGCAGTAAAATGGCTGTTCGCCGTGACGGCAAAATTGACGGAACAATAGGCGGGGGACTGGTTGAAGCTCTTGTTCAACGTGCAGCAGCAAAACTTTTTGATACCCAGAACATAGCTGTCTCTTTTAAAGAATTTGACCTCTCAAATACTCTTGCCGCAAACGCTGACATGATTTGCGGAGGACATGTAACAGTTATGATGGAACATCTCTATGCGGATAAAGAGACAACTGACATATTCATTAAATTTGATAACAGCCTTAAGCTCGGACAAAAGGTTACCATTCTCTCACTCATGGACAACGAAGAAAACTCCGCCACTTCAAGTAGAATGCTACTAACCCAAAATCAGGCAACCCCCGCAGTACAAGGATTCTCCGAAAAAAGTATTTCTGAACTGCAAGCTGCATCCCTGAAAAAAGACACCCCCATCATTCAAGACAATCACAATCAACGCCTTATTGCAGAAAGTTTTACTCCACAGCCCAGTCTTTTTATTTTCGGAGCCGGGCATGTTTCCCGCCCAACCGCAGCACTGGCAACTTCTGTAAATTTCAGAACCGTCGTCCTTGATGACCGCATCGACTTTGCTAATATTGAACGCTTTCCAGAAGCGGACGAAATTGAGGTGCTTCCTAACTTTAACAACGCATTTGCAAATCTGGAAGTAACCGAAGATTCATATATTATTATTGTTACACGCGGACATCTACACGATAAAACAGTGCTGGCACAGGCTCTGAAAACTCCCGCCTGCTACGTAGGAATGATCGGCAGTTCCAAAAAACGCAATGCCATTTACGACGCATTGCTTGAGGAAGGAGTCACACAAACGAGCATAGATCGCTGCCATTGCCCAATCGGCCTTGGTATCGGGGCGCAGACTCCTGAAGAAATAGCTGTCAGCATTGTTGCAGAACTGATCAAAAAACGGGCCGGGGATTGAAAATGAAAATTTATGGGCTGGTTCTTGCTGCCGGGCTTTCCTCGCGTATGGGAAAGCTCAAGGCCACGCTACCTCTGGAAGAAGGAACTGTACTCTCAAACTGCATCCGTTCCTTGCTTGACGGAGGAGTTGCTGATGTTTTTGTAGTTACAGGACACAAAACAGAGGAAATTGAACCCGAAGTTCATAAACTCGGAATGCACGCAGTATATAATCCGGATTATGAAAACGGTATGTTTTCTTCTGTCATTGCAGGGGTAAAAGCTCTACCCGATGATGTTTCAGCCTTTTTGGTGCTGCCGGTAGACATCCCGCTTATACGGTCCTCAACAGTACGCGCTTTGACCTTCGAATTTAAAGATTCTCCATCTGATATTATTTATCCTGTATTTAAAGAGGAAAGAGGACACCCTCCGCTCATAAATGCAAAACTTATCCCTGAAATTCTCCTACATGACGGAACTGGAGGTCTTCGCAAAGTCCTTGAAAAACATGATTCAAGAGCCAGAAACAAAAACATGCCTGATCTCGGTATTCTGCATGATCTGGATACACCGGAAGATTACACTACTGCTCTCAAGTTTTCCCGCAACAAGCGGTTCCCCCTCCCCGAAGAGTGTGAATCTCTCTGGGAACTGGCCGAAACACCGCGAACCACACAGGAGCACTGTAAAGCTGTTGCTAAAGCAGCCTGCACTATGGCGAAAGCTCTTAATTCTGCCCGTAAAGAAGGTCCGTTATTAGATATGAATATAGTGCAAAGTGCTGCGCTGATGCATGATGTTGCCAAAATTCGCAAGAATCATGAAGCGAGGGGAGGCACTCTTCTAGCCGGATACGGTTTTACAGGCATCTCCGATATCGTAGCCTCGCATCGTGATACAAAAATAGATCCGACCTCTCCGTTAACGGAAAAAGAAATAGTATTTCTGGCGGACAAGCTTTTCGAAGGAAGCACATTGGTAACTATTAAGGAACGGTATGGAAAAAGAATCAGCAAATGGACAAATGATCCCGATGCGCTCAAAGCTATCCATGGCCGCCTTAAACGAGCAGAAAATTTATTGACTCGATATGAAAATGAAGCAGGAATTAAAACATCTGAACTTCTGGCAAGTTCCGCTCACAGCCCTTTAAACTCTGCGACCTTTATGCAAGAAAATAACATCAAGGCGCAATTATGATTATACTCGTCCGTCATGGTGAAGCTGAAAAAGCCGGGGGACGAGCCATCGGACAAACGGATCTTCCGCTTTCAGAAAATGGACGCAATCAAGCGAATCATCTAGCTGAATATCTAAGCGATGTGCCGTTTGAACATCTCTATACAAGTCCCCTTCTGCGAACACGCGAAACTGCGGCTGAAATTGAAAAAACCTGCACTCCAAAAGTTGTCCTCTGTCCTGAATTTGCTGAAATAAATCTCGGAGACTGGGACGGACTCAGTTTTAAACAGATTAAAAATGAATTTCCAAATGAGTATATTAAACGCGGACAGGATCTTGCAAACTACCGCCCTCCTAACGGGGAAAGTTTTGCTGATCTAAAAAAACGAGTTCAAAGCGGCCTAAAAAAAATCATCGACCTTGACAGTCCGGTCGTTATCGTTACTCATGCCGGAGTGATTCGGACCATGCTTCATATCGCATTAGAATTTCCTCTAAACAATATTTTTAAGATATCTCCCCTCCATTGTTACACCACTGTTTTGAAAAAAAATCCCGCAGGATTAACTCTTGAAAACTTCAATATCCCCCCGGACAGAACTCAGCGTCCAGCTTGACTTTACACCCTCCAGCGGGGACAATAAAAAAAACATTATTTCAAAAATAGTCCAGCAATACTGAGCAACAAGGAGTCTTTGTGCAGATAACTAAATTCGCCATACCGGAGATAATATTCGGCAACGGCAGTATCAAGTACCTTGCTTCATGTGCGCAGCGCCTTGGCGCAAAAAGGGTTTTACTAGTCAGTGATAAGGGGCTTGAAGCTTCGGGCTGGGTTCAAAAAATCCTTAATATTCTCAAAGAAGCAAATATGGAATGTGCCTATTTTAATGACCTTACCGCCAACCCCCGGGACTGTCAGGTCCATCAGGGTGCAAAGATGTATCTGGAGCACAAGGCCGATGTAATTATCGGACTTGGGGGTGGAAGTCCCATCGACGCAGCAAAAGGTATTGCCACCATAGTCAGCAATGGCGGTAAAATAAGCGATTATGAAGGTGCTAACCGCATAAGCCGTCCTCTGCCGCCCATGATTTTTATCCCTACCACTGCCGGAAGCGGATCAGATGTTTCACAGTACGCAATTATCACAGATAAAGAACGACAAGTAAAAATGGCCATCATCAGCCGTTCTCTGGTACCCAATATTTCAATCATCGACCCGGATCTGCTCGTTACAAAATCACGTAAATTAATTCTAGCCTCAGCTATTGACGCACTTGCCCACGCCATTGAGTCATATGTTTCGAGACTTGCTTCCCCTTTTACTGAATCCCAAGCCTTAAATGCTATTAAGCTGATTGCAGAAAACCTCAACCCTGCGGCAAATAACAAAGACCCTGAAGCTCTGAGAAATCTGGCTATTGCAAGCACTGCGGCGGGTATGTCCTTCAGTAATGCAGGACTTGGCGTAGGGCATGCTTTGGCACACTCACTTGGCGGACGCTATGATGTTATGCACGGCATGACACTGCCGATACTGCTTCCGGCTGTAATACGCTTCAACATCCCCAGCTGTAGAAATAAAATGGCTGTAATTGCCCGTACGATTAACGACGCACATATCTACTCTACTGAGATAGAGGCTGAGCAGGTATGCGACACATTGCAACAAATGTTTGAAGAACTGGACATCCCCATGCGACTGCGCGACCTCCTTCCTGATGACTCTCATATGGAAGAAATATGTCATATGGCTGTTCAGGATGCCTGTGCTGTTCCCAACCCCAGAAAAGCCGACTGGCGCGACCTGCTCGGCATCTGCATCGAGGCATGGTAATGAGCAACAACACTTCACTTCTCGACCTCATAGGAATCGAGCATAATAAGCTTAATTTCTTTCAGGAATTGCAAAATAATATTCAGGAACTCACGACTCTGAATCTTCAATCAGAAGACCAGCGGCGTGAAATTGCAGCAATTCTTGACGGCATAACAGACGTAATGATGGTTCTTTCTGAAAAATTGGAAATCATCTCGGTCAACCATGTTTTTGAACAGCTTTTTCCCGGCATCAATCCTATAGGTAAAACATGCTACAGCCTGTTTAGAAATGTCGATCATCCGTGTTCTGAATGTCCGGCTTTCCGGGCTCTTTCCACCAACTCTGTGTGTAAAGAAACAGCCATATTCCGTATCGACAACAAAAACATGCAGTTTGACATGGTAGCCTCGCCGCTAAAAAACCCTGATCTTACTGAAAACCGCATTCTCATTTTCAAACGCGATGTAACTTTAGAAAAAGAGTATCAAGCTAAATTTTATCAAGCAGAAAAAATGGCGACTATCGGGGTGCTGGCCGCAGGAGTTGCTCACGAAATAAATAACCCTATGGCCGCTGTAGCCGGATTTGCAGAAGGAATTCAGCGTAGACTGGCTAGACTGGATGACTCGGTACCGGAAGAGTTGGCAGAAGATCTTAACGACTACACAAACACTATCTTAAAAGAATGCCTGCGCTGTCAGGATATCGTAAAAACGCTGCTTTCCTTCAGCCGTCCCATTGCCGCAGATTTTCTTCCCGTTGACTTTAATCAAGTGGCAAAAGACACGTTAAGATTGCTGGATCATCAATTTCGCAAAAGAAAAAACATCCACTTGATAATAGAATTGACCTCCCCTTTATCTCATATATATGGAGACGAAGCTCAACTTAAGCAGGTCATACTGAATCTCATGACCAACGCTATCGATGCGGTAGGAGAATCCGGCGAGATCCATGTTAAAACCTTTACAGAGAATAACCAAGTAGGACTGAAAGTCAGCGACTCAGGGTGCGGCATTCCTCCGGAAAATAAAGATATGCTTTTCGAACCGTTTTTTACGACTAAATCCGTCGGACACGGAATAGGCATAGGGTTATCTACCTGCTACAATATCGTAAGTGAACACAAAGGTGAAATCATCGTGGACAGCAGCCCAGGCAAAGGGTCCTGCTTCACAGTACTCCTTCCAATTCAGTGAGATAATAATAATGCCGGAATCATATAAAATTCTTGTTATAGATGACGAAGAATCCATATTGAAACTACTTAGTAAGGAACTGGCAAGCCCTGAACGGATTCTCCATACTGCAAACTGCGCTGAAGCCGCCAGAGAGCAGATACGAAAAAACCGCTACGACGTAATCATTTCTGATATAAGACTACCTGACGGAAACGGGCTTGAACTTCTTACCGAATTCAAGGACATCGAGCCGGATGGTGAAGTCATACTCATCACCGGGCATGGCAACATTGATAACGCAGTGGAAGCAATCCGCATAGGCGCATACGACTACATAACCAAGCCTTTCAGGCTCGATAGAGTGGAGCTGGTAGTCGAACGGGCATGGCAAAGAGTCTGCCTGCAACGAGAAAACCGCAGCTATAAACATTCTCAAAACGATACAGCCAGCACACAGCTTATCGGAAAAGCCAGTTCGATAAAACATATTCACCATCTGATCAGCAAAGTAGCTCCAACGGAAGTTCCTGTCCTTATCACGGGAGATTCAGGGGCAGGTAAAGATGTTGTTGCACGCAGTATTCATACGGCAAGCGGTCGTTCCGGCAAACCTCTCATAGTAAAAAACTGCGCAACCCTGCAAAAAGAACTCGCACGCAGTGAACTTTTCGGACATACACGCGGTTCATTTACCGGAGCCATGGAAAACAGTGACGGGCTTATGACGTTTGCTCATACCGGGACTCTTTTTCTGGATGAAATAGGTGAACTGCCGATGGAAGTCCAAGCTTCCCTACTGCGCGTGCTGGAATCACATACTTTCCGCAGAGTCGGAGAAAAAGACGAACGCACTGTGGATATACGCTTTCTTTTCGCCACAAACCGTAACCTTGCGCAGGAAGTTGAAGCCGGAAGATTTCATGAAGCTCTCTTTCATCGCATCAATGTATTCAATATTAATCTGCCGCCCCTTAAAGACAGGCGGGAAGATGTGCCACTGCTCGTAGATTTTTTCCTTAGAAAACTTGGTCAGCAAATGGGGCAAGGTGAATACACTGTGAGCGAACGGGCCATGCAGTGCATGCTTTCCTACTATTGGCCGGGTAATGTCCGTGAACTCAGAAACGTTCTTGAGCGAAGTATTATCCTATCCGATAATTACGTAATTACCTGCAACTGCCTTCCCCGCGAAATTGCAGATCAGCCGGAAAGGGATAGCGAAACAGGAATACTCTCATTAGAACGCATGGAGCGGGAACATATTATCAAAGCTATTGATTTCTTTAGCGGTAACAAACTTAAGGCTGCCGAAGCTTTGGGAATCGGACGTAAAACTCTGTACCGCAAAATTGATAAGTATAATCTTTAGTTTGACAAGACCTCCGCGTGTGACACACTACCCTCATATTCTGTAGCAAAACGACACAGTAGCTCGCGAGTGCATATTCTATATACCTCGCGAGATTCACTTCATTCATTTTTTCTAAAAAAACGGACCACATCCCTGATGTCCGAAGCGAATACAGATCCATTCACGACCTCCCTCGAACCACATAACTGTCTAGAATAAAAGGGTTTATACTTTGGCACTCTTATTGCTAATAGAGAACTATTAATAAGCACTTGGCAGGTACAACCTTCAAAAACATGTAGCTCAAGGATGGTCCCAAATGGCAGTACGTGAAGAAGTATACGGTTTCTTTATTCCTAGTGTAACCCTCATCGGTATCGGCGCACACAAGGAAATTCCAGCCCGCATTCGTTCTCTTGGAGGCAAGAAGCCTCTACTTGTTACCGACAAAGGAATCACTGCAATAGGTATGACCAAACAGATTGCAGACATCTTGAAAGCTGAAGGCATGGAATGCGTTGTTTACGATGAAACTATCCCAAACCCAACCGATAAAAACGTTGCTGACGGTGTAAAGGTCTACAAAGACAATAAGTGTGATTCACTTATCACCCTCGGTGGCGGAAGCTCACATGACTGTGGTAAAGGTGTAGGCCTTGTTGTTGCGAACGGCGGCACAATTCACGACTACGAAGGCGTAGACAAATCAACAAAGGCAATGCCTCCTTACATCGCAGTTAACACAACTGCTGGTACCGCTTCAGAAATGACCCGTTTTTGCATCATCACCGACACATCCCGCAAAGTAAAAATGGCCATCGTTGACTGGCGCGTAACTCCAGGTATTGCTCTTGATGATCCATTACTGATGATGGGTATGCCACCAGCCCTTACCGCTGCTACCGGTATGGATGCTCTTACTCATTCCATTGAAGCATATGTTTCTACTATTGCTACCCCGATCACAGATGCTTGTGCTGAAAAATCTATCAGACTCATTTCCAAATTCCTGCGCCGCGCAGTAGCTAACGGCCAAGACATCGAAGCCCGCGAAGGCATGTGTTACGCACAGTACATGGGCGGTATGGCATTCAACAACGCCAGCCTCGGTCATGTTCATGCTATGGCTCATCAGCTTGGCGGATTCTACGACCTGCCTCATGGCGAATGTAATGCTATCCTTCTTCCTTATGTTGAAGAGTACAACCTGATCTCCAATATTGACCGTTTCTGCGACATGGCAGAATGGCTCGGAGCAGATATCACAGGACTGTCCAAGCGTGATGCAGCAGATGCTTGTCTTGCAGCAATCCGTAAACTCTCAAGCGATGTAGGCATTCCTGCCGGCTTGATTGCTCTCGGCGAACGTTACGGCAAGAAGGTATCTGAAAAAGACATCCCAACCATGACAGCGAATGCTCAGAAAGATGCTTGTGGTCTTACTAACCCACGTTGCATGTCAGACGCAGCAGTTGCAGCCATTTATAAAGCAGCACTTTAATTAAACGAGCTTCGGTCGGTTCCGGCGGGCAACCCGGAATCGACCGCTCATAATATTCAGTCAACGAACAGCCGGGTATACACAGAGAATGGATTGACTGAGGCAAACCTGACTGTTCGAAAAGTCCGACAGTAGAGTTCGGGTGGAGCCGAATACTCACCACACTGCCGACAGACTACATATTTCCGAGGGGGGCTCACTTCCCCCCTCTGATCAAAAATATCTATCTACTTCGATTCCCCCAAAGCTTTTATAATCTACCGCTGTACAATTTCGCCCGCACTTATTATTGACATCTGACAAACCAAAATCACTTCATGATTTATGTTGAAACCCTATTCACAACCTATAGGATTACAGATGTTTATTTTAGAAAAACCATATGTCTCCGATTTACTTAAAAACACCCTGACCGAACTGAAAGCAAATGTTCTGGACAATGAAACAGCTCGCACGGCAATGCAGGATTCTCCTCTTTCGCTTGTGAACGAACAGGATTTTATCAATTTTTATAAGGCAAACCCTGACCAGCCTGTCTATTCTAATTCTGAAAACGCTATCAACTGGATTGACAACAATTTAACTTCCGGTGATCTGTCACAAAAGATTCGTTTATTCAAAGACAAGGCCGCCTTTCGCGATCTCGTAAAAGATTTATATCCCGACTTTTTTTATAAAACAGTTCCGTTCGAAGAACTTGATTCAATAAATCCTGAAGACCTGCCTATCCCCTGTGTAATCAAACCGAGCGTTGGCTTTTTCAGTCTTGGTGTGCACATAGTAGAATCAATTCAAGGCTGGCATGACGCAGTTACCGCAATCAAAGAAGAAATTGAACACATCAAGACAATGTATCCCGCCAAAGTTCTTGAACTGGATATGTTTATCATTGAACAGTGTATAGAAGGCGAAGAATTTGCTGTTGATGCGTATTTCGACAAGGAAGGAAAACCAGTAATTCTCGACATTCTGGGACATCTTTTCGCATCAAGTGATGATGTAAGTGACCGGGTCTATATAACCTCCACTGATATCATCAAAAAATGGCATGACAAATTTGAAGGACTGCTGACTGAAATAGGAAAACGCGCCGGACTCAAAAATTTCCCGCTCCATATTGAAATCAGAGGCTATGAAAAAGGTAATCTAGGCGTAATTGAAGTTAACCCCATGCGCTTTGCAGGCTGGTGCGTAACGGATCTTGCCTACTTCGCATACGGAATCAACCCGTATAAATATTTCATGGAAGGACTCACCCCGGATTGGGATGAGATTTTTGCTAAGAATAAAGACAAAGTCTGCGCCATGACAATAGGCGAAATAGATTCAAATGTTGACCGTTCAAAAATCAAAGATATCAACTACGAATCATTCAATTCATACTTCACTAAACCACTTGAATTACGCAAGATTGATTATAAAGAGTTCCCGGTTTTCGCGTTCATGTTCGCAGAAGTTAAAAAAGACAACATGGCTGAGCTTAAGAAAATACTCCATGCTGATTTAAGTGAATATTTGATTTTTGAGTAGGCGAGATATTAAAAACAAAAAAGGCCAAAGCGCGAGCTTTGGCCTTATATGAATTAACAAAAAGGGTATATTAAGCTTTTTTAGGAGGAGGTGTATGTAATACTTCCTGAGCTATAGCTGTTGGGAAATCAGGGAAGATATTTTCTGGACCAACGAGCTTATCAGTGCCGAGCCGCTCCATAATTTTACGTATGTTGGAATGGACCCCTGACAGTAAGATCTTAATCCCCTGCGCCTGTGTCTGACGAATTACTGTTTCCAAAGCTTCAATGCCTGTTGCATCTATAACCGGAACTAAGCGCATACAAAGAACGATAACTTCAGGTTTCTTTCGAGTAAATCGCATAACGTCTATAAAACGTTGAGCCATCCCGAAAAAGAATGGCCCTGATATTTCATAGACAACAACTTTCTCACGACCGTCCTTCCTGCTAAACCTCTCCTCTCTCGGCAATCCTGTATCCAAACTGTGTATGTCTGAAATTTCACTCATCCGCTTCATAAACAATAAGGCTGCCAGCACAACCCCAACCTCAACTGCAACTGTCAGGTCAACAAAGACTGTCAGTCCGAAGGCTATCAGCATAACCACAGAATCAGACTTTGGAGCAAAGAACAAACGGCGCATACGATGAGGATCACTCATATCCCATGCTACAAGCATGAGAACCCCAGCAAGACTAGCCAGCGGGATGTGCGATGCCAGCGGCGCACAGGCCGCAATAAATATAATTAATGTTAACGCATGGATAATCCCGGCCATAGGGGAATAAGCACCGGCCCGAATGTTCGTAGCAGTTCTGGCAATTGCACCGGTAGCAGGAATACCCCCAAAGAGCGCAGACCCTATATTCGCCAATCCTTGGGCTACAAGTTCTGTGGAAGAATTGTGACGATCTCCACTCATTCCGTCAGCAACAGTCGCACTGAGCAATGATTCAATACCCGCAAGTATCGCAATAGTGAGAGCATCAGGAAGGAGGCTTTGAATCTTTCCACTAAAATGCCAAAAAGGAACAAACGCAGGCAATTTTGAAGGAATTCCGCCAAATCGCGTTCCGATTGTTTCAATTTCAAGTCCAAAAATCCAAGTTACAGCCGTAGCTACAAATATACCGACAAAAGGTGCCGGAATTTTCGGAATGTATCGCCGGACAAGTAGCATTAATAGGAGGGTAACTATCCCAAGGGTGAGAGTTGTGCTGTCTGTTGTTGAAATATTCTGGGCACACACTTGAATACGTTCAATAAAATCCGAAGGTAACTGCTCAATTTTGAGTCCCAAAAAATCTTTGATTTGAGAGGTAAATATGAGCAGCCCTATCCCTGAGGTAAATCCCGTTGTTACGGGATATGGAATATATTGTAATAATTTACCTAAACCGAATACGCCCATTAATATCAGTAAGAAGCCAGCCATTAATGTCGCAACAATCATTCCTTCGTAACCTTGACGAGCTATAACCCCCGCAATGATAACAACAAAGGCTCCAGTAGGGCCACCGATTTGAAAACGAGTGCCACCTAATGCAGAAATAACGAATCCGGCGACAATAGCTGTTATGAGTCCTTTCTCTGGAGGAGCTCCTGAAGCAATTGCAAACGCCATAGCCAATGGCAAAGCCACGATGCCAACAGTTATTCCTGCTGCAAAATCGCATCGAAATGATTGAAGAGAATATCCAGACTTAAAATAATTCACACTGGCTGGAATGAGAAAACGAAACCTGGACCGTAAAGATGAGTCCATTGAGAAACCTCCTGATTTGGTGGTGTCTCCGTGGGGCACAGTCGGCAGGCTAAAAGGCCAGAGGCTGGAGGCTCGCGCGGGGAAGACACGGAACTTAATCCGTTTGTAACGTATGTCAAGAAATTCCAAATGATCACCTTTGACAAGACCGAACAATTACGGCAAATCCTAGAGTATAAAAACAACCCTTCAAGGAGATCATATGAGTTCCACAATCGAAGAATTGACCATACAATATGAAGAAGACGGCCAAATAGTTGTAAAAGAACTGGCAAAAGAAGTTCTAACCAAGGGTGCATGGACCACAATTCTTTTCCGCTACCAGCAGCTTGACCGCAAAACTGAAGAGTTCGGAAAGGACATGTACACAATCCGCCGCTTCCGTAAAATGAACGGCGAATACCGCCCACAATCCAAGTTCAATATTTCCAGTCCTGCTCAGGCCCGCAAAATCATTGATACTTTGGGCGAATGGCTGAAAGAAGTCGAAGACTAGATTTGCCTTTCTAGATTTCTTACGACTTTTCATAGTCCACAGAAAAAGCCCCGCTCAGATAGTTTTATCTGAGCGGGGCTTTTTTATGCGTAAAAATTAGCGGAACAATTAATTAACGGTATATGCTCCGCCGGCTTCAACCTTCTGCACTGTAGAATTACTAATGGTGAACCATAAAAATTCGCTGATCCGTGAACCTACTTCATTTTGTTCGCTGTAGTTACAACCCACAAGCCACCCGCTATCTGTGAAATAACAATCTGTACATCGTTCCATCTGCAATGTTTCGGGAAACTCTGAGTTTTCTTTCAGATATTTTTCAACTTCAACATAATATCCGTCTCCGGCTGTTCTTTCAGGCTTTTCTCCAAACTTCTCCAGATCTTTCATGAACGCGTCATACATACTTTTATAACGGTCATATTTGCTTTGATACAGCCCTTCACCCGGATTCAACCGCATCAATTCGGCATAAATATCCATATTGGCTTTATAGTCACGCATTGGAAGGGTCTGCGCTCTAGCGTAAAGCTTTTTTTCCAGCTTTCGCTGGAGCTTCCTGTCATATCCTTTAAGCTCTTTGATATATCTTGAGTTTTCCGGTTCAAGAGAAGCCAGTTGTGAGTAATACTTGGCTAATTCTGAATAATTCCATTTAGATGTATTCTCAATTCTAAATAGCAGATCTTTCTCTGTAGCCAAATGAATAAGAGCTTGAAGCTCATCATTCATAAGATCCTTATTTTTTTCCGCGACCGTAAGAGCCGTTTCAGCATGCCCCGTTTCTATAAGCCGTTTCATGCTGAAAACAACTTTTTCGCGAGCCTTATTCTGCTGTTCTGTAAGGATACGCTCCTGTTCAATACGATTTTGCTCAGCAATACGAGCTCTTTCCTCGGCAAAATTATTCTGCACAGTTATCACACAGAAAATTATTGCAATCAGCGCGATTACACCTGCAATTACAGCAAGCACTACCTTTTTACTCTTAATAAATTCTTTAATTGAGGGAATATTCATACCCGGGAAGATACGGTCAGCAGTTAAGTCCGTCAATAAAAGGAATAATTTTTACGCTTTTTTTTCAAATCAACCTAAACTGATTTAAGCAATAGACCGATATATCCAGCAAGGAAGGAATACGGTTATGCATATCGACGCATCAGCATTAAAAAGTACATACGGAGCACCGAGCTGGCAAAACAGTCAGGCTTCGCTTTTAGGCGGGAGCCGATCTTCCGGCGTGGGAGCGACGCGCCTGAATGTATCGGCCCCTCCTGTAAATACTGCTAACCAATTCGCCGATCTGATCGCTCAAAAGACCGTTGCAACGGAAACTTCAAGCAATAACATTCAAAAGGGTGCTTTGGAGAACGAACCGTCTTCCAAAGACCCTTCTGAGCTTGCCGGAGCCCTTGCAGACGCTTCCGACTTTATCGAAAACAAATTCGGCAAAGACGCCGCCACTGCTTTCAAAGGAATTGTCATAGCTAATTCAGGTGATCAGATTACTGAGGATTCCCTTAGTAACGGATTGTTGAAGTCCATCCAGTTCATTGACCGCAACTTCGGTTTTTCTGCCGGAGATCAGGTGATGGAACATTTCAACTCGAACCTCAACAATGCTATGAACAATCATTTTGAAAACGGCTTGCAGGAACATTTTTTTGCTGCTCAGCCCGGAACTGCCGCGAAGATAAACCTCAGCAATACCTTTGCCCAGTTGAACAGACAATTCGGTGAAGAAACAGCCGATTCCATTAAAAGTATGATTGATCAAGTTCTAAAGACAGAAGGCAACTCTCTAAGTTCCTTTAAAAAAGGACTCGATAAGGCACTCAAAAAAGCTGAAGAACTACACCCCGGCATAACCGCTCAAACAGCCCCGGCTGCGGCGGGTGAATTGTTGGATAAAATCCAAAATACAGGAAATCTCGCGCCTCAGGCAAAAGGGGCCGTGCTGAACCTTTCAGTTTAATTTATACAAAGCTTTAACGACAAAACCCACTCACCCCTGAATACAGACTGTTCAAGCTCCTTTTTTTTTGCTATGAGATTAAGTCTATATTGACAAGCATTACATGGAGGAAACGGATATGATGAGTTTTTTCTGGTTTTTTCTCGGTCTCACTATGACTATTGCAGTCATCGGTTTCATCAAGGCTAGCAGTACTACTGACGAATAGTCTTTGTTCTCATTTACGGGTAACCCCGTTTTATTTTTCCAGAAAGGCCCGCTTTATGCGGGCCTTTCTCATTTATAAATATCGGCCTCATTTAAAAAATACTTTTTCTGCGACGATCTATAATGTAGTAGTTTATTAAGACTCTTAGACAAGCTGGTAAAATAATGAATCAACAAGACATATTAGAGGCACTGAAATCTCATCCCGAGACGTGGATGTCTATTCCAAGTGTATTCAAAAATGAATCAGGTGAGCCTGAATTTAAAATGCTGCTGGCTGAATCGGAAATGGGTGATGCCGGAGTATCTTCCCTACATTTCCGCGAAACAAAAACAGGAGGCTTTGAATACGCTTCCCGAGCTTTCGTTCACGCCCACTTACAACCCGATGACATTTTTATCGATGTAGGTGCTCATTTCGGATTATATACCCTGACCGCGGCGCTTAAATTTCCCGGAAAAATTAAAGTTCTTGCTGTGGAACCACATCCCGCCAACATTAAACGGTTGCGATTGTGGGTCGACTTCAACGAATGCTCGGCCGATGTCACCATAGCAGAATGTGCGGCCTCAGACCATGCCGGATACAGTCTTTTGCGACAGAATTCCTCAATGGGACATAGCCTGATGGATCGTCCCGGCTTAACTGAAAAACTGGACCCGATAAAAGTTGCGCTTGATTCAATAGACCAGATTGCAACCAAAACCGGATTCACTGACTGCGACAACAGAATTTTCCTGAAAATTGATACTGAAGGACATGAACTGCAAACGATTAAAGGAGCTTTAAACCTGCTCAAGACAGGGAGAGTTGCAGTTATTATATGGGAAAAAGGGCATTACCATATGACCCGGCAAGGAATGAACGATTTTGTTGAAATAATGACCATTCTGCGAGACTTAGGGTATGACTCCTTCAGATTCCCTCACGAAGATATGGGAGGTCCGCTGGTCCCTTATGTCGTAAGCCACGAATCATGCAACATCGTAAGCCTTGACCGTTCAATCACTCCTTTACCCGTTTACCATAAACCGTGGATTGCACACTGCACCATGTCTCCATCCATGCGCCCTTCAGTTACAGCTGAAATATTTACGGCTTATACTGAACGGCTTATCAAAGCGAAATCTACCGATTGCGGACGCTGGTCCCGCTGGAACTCCTTATATAATGAACCTGATCTGCGCGCGGGAATAGCCGGACAGTTTGTACCTGAGCACTCTACTGTTCTTGATGCCGGAGCCGGTCTTATGCTTTTACGGGATTACATACCCGAAAAATGTATCTACATCCCGCTTGATATTGTCGCACGAAGCAGAAACTGTATTGTGGCAGACCTGAATCAGCATCAATACCCTGACCGGGAATTTGATGTTGTGACAGCTCTGTTCACCTTGGAATTTCTCCACGCGCCCGCTGAATTTATGAAATGGGCACACGAATCTTGCGAAACTCTCATTTTCACATACTTTACGGCCCAGCCTAATTCTGAAAAAAACCGAAGAATCGCGGGTATTTTTAACGATTTGAACCACACAAATATTCAAAATATGACTCAAAAATCAGGTTGGGAAATTGTAACCGCCATAGGTATATCCTCTGGTCAAATTTGCTACCACTGCAAAAAAAAGGATTAAATAATGAAAATTTACTCTTGGAATGTTAATGGATATCGAGCTATAGTTAAAAAAGATTTTACAGAATGGTTCCAGCAAAGCGATGCAGATGTGGTAATGTTGCAGGAAACTAAAGCCCACCCGGATCAAATACCGGACACTCATCGCGACTACGAAGGGTATGAATCAATCTGGAACTGGTCAAAGGGCAAGAAAGGATATTCCGGCACAGCCTGCTTTTCACGAACACCTTTCCTCTCCTACTCTTTGGGCCTTCCTGATGAACTCTACCAAGGTGAAGGACGTGTAATTCTCATGGAGTATGAACACTTCTACCTGTTCAACATTTATTACCCTAACGGCCAGATGAATGACGGCCGGCTTGAATATAAAATGGGTTTTTATGACTGTTTTCTCGAATATGCAGAAAAACTGCGCAAAAAGAAGCCAATTGTGGTGGGAGGTGATTTTAATACCGCGCACAAAGAAATCGATCTTAAAAACCCTAAAGCCAACTCTGAAAGATCAGGTTTTCTGCCCATTGAGCGGGCATGGTTGGATAAATTTATTGAGCACGGATATATTGATACCTTTAGACTGTTCGAATCTGAAGGCAGCAATTATTCGTGGTGGAGTTACCGCTTTAATGCTCGAAAGAACAATGCGGGTTGGCGGATAGACTACTTCTTCGTATCTGAAGAATTAAACAACAATGTAAAAAAAGCCTGGATAGAACCAAATGTCCTAGGATCCGACCACTGCCCTATTGGAATAGAATTAATTTTCCCTTAAAAACCTGATCAAAAATCTAAATTTCACTTTAATTTTTCAAAAATACAATCTGTTTTAACAAAAACGTGGCCTATTCAGAGAATATATTATAAATAAAACTAAACTAACTTACTAAACTAATTTACTGTTTAATGGTTACTTGAGTTAGAAACAATTGCTCTCCAAGGAGATGGACATGCTGAAAAATTTGCGGATTGGACCCAAAATTGCCATTAGTATGAGTGTTCTCATGATTTTAATTTTCGTAACTTTCACCAGTATTACGGTAACCAAAACCCGACAAATTTCCAGAGATCAAGCGACTGAAATGGCTGAGGAAATGGCTGCCAGATATGGCAATCAAGTAAAAAACAATATTGAAAAAGCCTTGGATGCCGCACTGGCCGGGTCTGCCGCGTTTATGTCTTTTTCCAGTTATGGACATAACCTTGACCGCGAAATGGCTGACCATTTCATACAGCAGCTTACTCTTTCTGATCCTATGTTTTTCGGAACTCAGGTTGTAATGGAACCGAATGCACTTGATGGTCGCGATGCAGAATATAAAGGAACAAAAGCATGGTACGGACCAAACGGTGAATATGGACCGTACTTCTGGCGCGAAAACGGAGCATTAAAAGCCGAAGATCTAATTCAATACAAACCCGGCACAACCCGGGCATGGTACATGGGTCCAAGAGACGCCGGTGGCCCGATCCTGACGGAACCATACTACACAGAAGTAGCTAAAACTAGTATGGCCACTATCAGTGTTCCTATGATCAAAAACGGTCGATTTATCGGTATAGTAGGAATCGACTTCGTCCTTAATGCTTTCCAAAAAATGGTCGACACTATTCGCCCAATGGAAACAGGTTATGCTTTTCTAGCTTCCAACAAAGGATACTGTGTTGCCCACCCCGACAAAAGTCTGATCGGTAAAAACATAACTAACGCATTTCCACAAGATATCCGTGACGAAATATCCTCCACGATTGCTAACGGAAAGCCATTTCATAAAGACATTGTTTCTCCGCTTGACGGAAAAGAATATTTTTTCCTTTTTGAACCTATTATGGTTCAAGGAACAAGCACTCCCTGGGCAATCGGACTCGCCATTCCAACACAAAAAATTTATGCTGAAGCTCAACAGTTCCTTAATATAAGTCTAATCTTATCCGCTGTAGCCATCTGTTTAGTATTAATAGTGGTACTTCTCATCGCCAACAGTGTAGCAAAACCTATCAACAGCATGGTCAAATTCGCGCAGGACATTGCTGACGGAAACTTTGACTCCAAGCCTGACAGCCGTCATTTCGGAGGTGAACTTCTTACCTTATACGACGCATTGTCCAGCATGGTGAAAAGCCTTGTTGAACTGATAGGCACTGCTGAAGAAAAGACACAAGAAGCGGAACGCCAGACACAAGCCGCGCAAGTGGCGCTTAAAGAAGCAAGCGAAGCAAAAGAAGCAGCCGAAAGAGCTAAAGCAGAAGGAATGCTACAAGCTGCAAACCAACTTGAAGGAATTGTGGACCAAGTTACCTCCGCATCCGAAGAGCTTGCATCACAAATCGAAGAATCCAGCAGAGGAACAGAAATTCAGCGCGAACGGACTTCTGAATCAGCAACAGCTATGGAGCAAATGAACGCCTCAGTTCTAGAAGTTGCTCAAAATGCTTCGCAAGCAGCAGAAAGCGCCATGGATGCTAAAGGAAATGCAGAAGAAGGCGGAAGAATCGTCGCGGACGTTGTTTCCTCTATTAATGCAGTAAACTCCGCAACGGAAATCATGGCTGCGGGACTGAATGACCTTGGTACTCAGGCAGAAGGAATCAGTCAGGTCATCACAGTCATCACCGATATTGCAGACCAGACAAACCTGCTGGCTCTGAATGCTGCAATTGAAGCTGCCCGCGCAGGTGAAGCCGGTCGCGGATTTGCAGTCGTTGCCGACGAAGTTCGCAAACTTGCAGAAAAAACAATGCAGGCCACTCATGAAGTAGGACAGGCCGTACACGCCATTCAAGCTGGAACCCGTAAAAGCATTGAAGAAATGAATAGTGCTGCAACTATGGTAACCAAAAGCACCGATCTCGCGGGTAAGGCCGGAGACAGCCTAAACAGCATTGTGGAAATTGTAGATTCAACCGCTGATCAGGTTCGAGCAATAGCCACAGCCAGTGAAGAACAGTCCGCTGCCAGTGAGCAAATCAGTAGAGGAACAGAAGAAGTAAACCGTATCGCCGCCGACACAGCTGAAGCTATGAATCAGTCTAGCCAGGCAGTTGCGGATCTGGCTCGTTTATCCTCTGACCTGCAAGCTCTGATTGAAGACCTTAAAAACGTTTAATTCATATTAAAAAAGAGAGCGGGACTCTTCCCGCTCTCACAAAAATATAACACTTATATTTTGGAAACTTAAGACATTTAAAAAGGCTTCTTCTGAATATCAGAAGAAGCCTTTTTTAATAATTTAATCAAAAAGTACTATTTTTTACTTGAAATTGATTCTCATATTCAGTAAAGCTTGTTTCTAGCGGGAAACAAAAACGAAAGGAGCAACACTATGACTCAGACTACCAGCATTTCATCCATGAATAAAAAATCTTTTTTGAAAAAAGCCTTTAAAGGTTTATCGTCAGATAATACAACCAACCAAAAATCGGAACTCAGTTCAAACCTACCCGTATCAAATAAGCTTAATAGTACCACCGAACAAAAAAACGGTTACTAATAAGTCCGAATTTCTAAACTAATACTTGATTTAATATCGGAGCAGACAATGGCAGATGCTATAAAAGAAGCCGCACGAGTGCGCCGCGAATATGGCTGGAATACGTATTTGATAAAATTCAGAAACTACTACTCTTATACTTTTGACCCGACTCTTTTCCCTAACTTTGAGATAATAGGTGAAGTAAACGAGGAAGGATCAGTTTTTCCGGCTGATAAACGTAAAAAGTCTATATTCGGTAGTTAACTAAAAAGATTGAACTGTACGAATTGTCAGGACTCTTCTTTCTCAAAAACCTGAGCCGTCTGTTCGGCAACTTTCTGAACGATATCCAGAAGTTCTGCAGGAATCAGACTTTTACCTGTCAACAATTCAATAAGTTCTTCTTCTGTAAGACCGGAAGAATTCGCAATGGCAAGTTGTTTTTCTGTTAATTTAATCTGGTTCATAATGTTTAGATTACTTTCATACTCTCTGATTTGCAAAGCATTAGATTGCCCAAAAAAAACGGCCCGATCCTCTTAAAAGAGGGTCGGGCCGTTTTATAAACTTAAATCAAAATCAACCGGCCTGTGTTTTTACAAACAAACGGGCTGATGTTTCAATTAAAACCTTTTTAATTAAAAGTCGTAATTGAAGGATTCGACAACCATGTTGCCGCGAGCCTGAGAAGCTTTAAGGCGTTCTTCAAGTTCAATTTTGTACTGGTCAAGATCAATCTGGATACGGGCGACGCCTGTTTCCATTGCGGCCTTGACGACAGCAGGAGCAACACGTGTCAGAACGCGAGGATCGGTTGGTTTCGGAATGATGTAATCCATACCGAATTCAAGTTTATCGACACCGAATGCGTCACAAATTTCCTGTCCGACTGGCTCTTTTGCAAGAGCTGCAAGAGCATGCGCTGCTGCGAACTTCATTTCTTTATTGATAGTGGTAGCACGGCAGTCCAATGCTCCGCGGAAAATGAAAGGGAAGCAAAGAACGTTATTTACCTGATTGGGGTAGTCGGAACGACCGGTTCCCATGAGGATATCAGGACGAACTTCTTTAACATCAGGATAAGGGATTTCAGGATCAGGATTAGCACAGGCAAAAATAATTGCACCTTCAGCCATGGTCTTAACCATATCTTGATTGATTGCGTCTTTAACAGAAAGTCCAAGGAACATATCTGCACCGACCATACACTCAGCAAGTGAACCTGCGTTTTCTTTCTGAGCAAAATCAGCTTTAAAACCGGTTACGCCAGCGCGGCCTTCATATAGAAGTCCGCGAGAATCAAACATATAAATGTTTTCAGGACGAGCTCCCATAGTCACATATAATGTCGAACAAGCAATTGCCGCAGCTCCGGCACCGGAAACAATAATTTTAATTTCGTCAATTTTTTTGCCGGTAATTTCAAGAGCATTAATAATACCAGCAGAAGAAATAATCGCAGTTCCATGCTGATCATCATGAAAAACAGGAATATTCATTTCTTCAATAAGTCTTCTTTCAATCTCAAAACACTCTGGAGCTTTGATATCTTCGAGGTTGATACCACCGAAGGTAGGCTCAATCATTTTACAAAATTCAATAATTTTTTCAGGATCGGAAGCATCAATGTTCAGATCATAAACATCAACATCAGCGAAAATTTTAAAGAGTACGCCTTTACCTTCCATAACAGGCTTACCCGCTGCAGGACCGATGTTCCCGAGTCCGAGAACTGCTGTTCCGTTAGAAACAACCGCAACAAGGTTTCCTCTGCCTGTATACTTGTAAGATAACTCTTCATCAGCGTGGATCGCACGGCAAGCTTCAGCTACGCCGGGAGAATATGCCATTGAAAGGTCTTTCTGTGTACTACAAGGTTTGATGGAAATTACTTCCAGCTTACCTTTTCTGCCATCACTATGATACTTTAGAGCTTCCTCTTTTGTGAAAAGAGCCATGCCTGAACCTCCATTGAAAGTGTTTTTGATGATTGACTGATCAATTACAGCTATCCTTTTTCTATTGATGAGATTCAAAATGGTCAAGCATTCTTGATAATATTGTAATACTTTCTATTCTGCCCATAAAGTCCACGCATATGATTGTTATACAGTAGACACGAAGAGAAGATAAATTTACTAAGCCACCACTCGCTTCGCTTCTCACGAATGCGATATACACAATTAATAATTTAGTGAGCCCCATTCGGAAATCTTATGTTAAAAAATATCAGTGTCGTACTTTTCAGAACAAAATATCCCGAAAATGTAGGATCAACAGCCCGCGCCATGAAAAACATGGATTGCTCTAACCTTATATTAGTTACTCCGCCACTCTGGAGCATGGATAGAGCCATGCCTCTAGCCACAGCTAAAGCTCATGTCATAGTTGAAAAAGCCCAGATATTCCCGGATTTAAAAACAGCCCTTGCCGGACAGACTAAAGTTTATGGAACCACCGCAAGAACAGGCGGCAGGCGAAAAGGAGTCTTAACACCTGCCACCGCAGCCCCTTTAATTATTCAGCAACTTAAGAACGGGGAAAAGGTTGCGCTTGTTTTCGGGCCCGAAGACAAGGGACTGACAAATAAAGAAACGCAGCTTTGCTCAAGGCTTATAAATATCCCTACAAGCGATGAAAGCAGTTCTCTAAACCTTTCACAGGCCGTTCTTATACTTCTCTACGAATGTTTCAAAGAAGCCCTTGACGCGCCGTTTACTCCTTCAGGTCCGCCGGAAGAACGCCCGACAACATTTGAAGAACAAGAAATTTTGGCTGCAAATTTGCAAGAGACTCTGTTAGCGATTGATTTTTTAAAAGAAGACAATTCTGACTACTGGATGCTTCCGGTCAAAAGATTTATGGCCAGAATTGATATTAAGCGAAATGAGTTTAACTTACTGATGGGAATTTGCAGACAAATCAAATGGATTATTGAAAAATCAAAAAAAATAATTGATAATAAACCAGAACGCCCTTCTCAATAACCCCTGAATTCAACTCGCAAGTGCAACTCTAATGAACTTTGCATAAAGGATAAGCTGCGTTAACTTTACAGCTTCTCCC
>NZ_JAEINN010000020.1 GCF_016342405.1 Maridesulfovibrio ferrireducens
AGCAATAGAAAAGTTGGCGCAAGAGAGTTCTCAAGGATAAGGGCGCAGGAAGAAGCTTATTAAAAGAAAAGCCCTCGGACTCATAACGAATCCGAGGGCATAATTTTTTAGAAAGAATGAAGCTACAGCAGTTTCACCAGTGCGGCGATGGATGCGGCTTGAACAACAAGGAGCCCAGCCATCCATTTGATAATATCGGCTTTGACCCTTGATTCGCTTTCAAGAATATCTTTTCTTACAAGTTCAATATCATGCTTGGTTGCTAGTTCTTTTTTATATTCTGCGTCCTGCTTTTCAAAGACATGAGCAATAACCTCTGCGGCCTCTGCACCTAAAGCTTTTTCCAATTTTTTGGCATCATCAAATAGTAAAGTCATAACTACCTCTCAGTGAATTAATATCTCAGTTGGCTATTTTGTGTCAATGCGAGTTAATTGGCTACCAGCCTTAAAACTGGAGCAGGTTTCTTCGGCTGATTAATAGCACTATCCAAGAGAATGTTTGCGGCAACATATCTATCTTTATATGAATTTGTGAAACCATAAAGATCCCCTGAATCTGGCAACATTCTCCAAGCTGGCGCACAGCCTCCAGGTTCTATCATTTCAAACTTTTTTCTAGATATCTCTTTCAACTTATTGCAAAGCTTTATTCCCTGACTGGCAAGATCTTCAAGGCTGTCAAAAATTTCAAGTTCTTCTGGTGTGAGATTGTAGATATTACGCATTGCACACCTCTTCAGCCTTCCAGTTGTCTTCGTCCATTATCTCGACTGCATTTCTTATTTGTCTGCTCAAGAGTTCGAGGATATTTGCATCGCCTTCTCTGTCGAGCGCTCTATAAGTCGCAGTCAGTAATTCCAAGCTTGAAACTGCGGCAAATATATCGATGACCGGATCGCCGGAAGTGCTCTTTTCTGGATTGAGTTGTACTACATTATGCATTGCAAGCCTCCTGAAAATCTCCAGAATTACTAAAGCTTGCCGCTGCAATACGTCTGGCCTTCATCTTATCGTGGAACTTCTTCACAAAGTATATCTGTCCTTTGCCCGTAACTTTCGTTGTCTTGGTGATATGAGTCCCGCTAGTGCCTACCCTTGTGCCTTCCTTAATGACGAACACACCGAGATTCATGCTCTTCTGTGTAGGCAGGTTGTAACTGCTTCCAGTTTTATGCAGATAGCCGTTATCTCTCAGCCATGCGAAAAGGCGAGTTTGACCAACGTCATACTGAGTAGACTGTTTGATAAGTTTTGAAAGCTCTCCGACAAGGATTGTGGATTCCGCAACTTCGATAGTTTCAGCGAAAACAACCTTCGGGCGGTCTAAGGCGATTTGCTTTTCCGCTTCGGCTCTCTTGGCCTGTTCTTCCTTAAGATTGGTTGCAAGCTTGATAAGGGTATCAGGGTTCAAAAGAACCTCTTCGACCTTCTCAGGTGTGAGGTATGCGCCGTTTTTACGGATGGAAGGGAGAACTTCCGAAGTTACCCACTTTTTGAATTTCTTCGCTTCGGGTTTACGGGAACGTAGGATTAGGGAGTATAGGCCGGATTCGTTGATGAGTTTTACAAGTCCGTTTCTGCTGTTACTTATATCCTGTTTAGTAGACAGGGTATGTTCATCATCATCTAAATAACGTGTTGAATTGGAAACATCCAGTTCAAGAACATCACATACATCTTTAGCAACAAACCATAGTTCGTCACCAATGTTCAGGGTTCTTATATCCTGATTGTTAAATGAAAATGCGACAACTGAATCGTTGTCAGAAGCGTGTGAATTGGCTATGTTCTGTTCAGCCATGATAACCTCCGAGTCAGGTTGTTAAGGTTAGGCTCGGTTGGGTGGTGGTACACCTTGCCGGGCCGTTTTTTTGTCTACTTTTCTTTCTTCTTTTCTTCTGCCTCTTTTATCCGTCTTTCCATTTCCTCCATGAAAATATCTTTGAAGGTTTTATCGTACTCAGCCAAATACATTTTGTATTTGCGGTGAGTGGACTCATCCACCTTGATAGTGATTGCTTTTAATTTGTCTGCCATAAATCTATACGTACAAAAGTTTGGCAGATGCTGTCAACACCAAATTTCACTTTTCATAATATTTTATATTATCGCCATTGTTATTATGGATATATTTGTGTAGGTGGATTTGTTGGCTGGAGGATGTTTATTTTTATTATGCGCTAGCGGATGGAGTGTGAGTGTGTTTAGATTTTTGGCTATTGCTTTGCTATTCCTGCTGTCTTTTCCACTCTATGCAAGCTCCGCCGAATGGCGGACTGAGTATCCTCATCCGTGGGGAGTTCCTAACTTTGTAGATATCTGGGTGTCAGATACAGACACAGTTTATGCTGCATCGGCGACAGGGATGATCTTTTCTAATGCTGGTGGAAAATGGACACAGATGCCTGTTCCAGAGAGTGTAGGCTTGAAATCTATCTGGGGCTTTTCTGATAATGATATTTATGCGGTAGCCGCCTATGCTACACTTCTTCACTATGATGGAACTAAATGGGAAAAAACACAGATAAATGATTCTACAGATTGGCTGATTGATATATGGGGGAGCGACCCTGACAATTTATATATTACCGCTGGAGATGCATACGATAATGGGAAAATATATCATCGCACAAAATATGGATGGGAATGTGTCTATTCTTCAAGATCCACTGACCTTTCCAGTCTTTGGGGAACATCACCTAATAATATCTACGCAGTAGGAAGAGAGAGAAGAGGTGGGATTGCGCTCCATTATGATGGATATTCGTGGAACAAAATATACGCAAGCCCACTTGAAAGTTTCGCGAAAGTATGGGGTCTAGACTCGAAGAATGTATACATAGGGGGGACGTCCGGGTCACTACTCCATTTTAATGGAGAGACCTGGAGAAATATATTCTATGGCAAATCTGACCCAGGCCATTGCTTTGTCAAAGAAATAACAGGAAGTTCTCCAAATGACATAACCATAGTAAGGTATGCCTCGGTTTGGCACTACAATGGTTTATCGTGGCAAGAGTATAGAAACTCCCCCACTCCTTATTCGTGTCTTTCAACGTTATCTACAGGAGAGTTAATCGCAGGAGGCTACTATAGCATAATAGCCAAAGGTCAGTGGAACAACTGGAAGACTGTACTTTCTGGAACCTTACAGGGGTTTGATAGTGTGTGGGGTTCGTCTTCCGATGATGTTTATATAACATCAGATGGCGGTAAAATTCGACACTACGATGGCAAGGGGTGGTCGACTCCTGAAGATGCACCTCAATACAACATTACAAGTGTATGGGGCAACTCTGCTACAGATGTTTATTTTTCAGAATGGAGTGGAGTCTCTCACTTCAATGGAGAGACTTGGGCACGGATTAAGATTGGTAAAGACCTAGCTTTAAGAGCAATCAAAACTCACCCCTCCGGCAGCGCTTGGGTGTGCGGAGACAACGGGAAACTGTTTACGTTGAAAGATGGTATGTGGAGTGAAATTATAACGGCTGTAAATAATGACTTGTTTGCTATATGGCCTGTAGACAAAGACACTGTTTTTGTTGTCGGCGACCACGGTACCATATTGAAAGTGGAGGGTACTGAATGCGTCAAAATGAAGTCTAACGCAACAGGTCATTTAAGAGATGTATGGGGAACATCTGACAAAAATATGTATGCGACGGGGGGGTGGGACAAATTTTTTCATTACAATGGTACTAGCTGGAATAAAGTGTCGATCACTAAAGACTCTTTTTGGCCCATGGCTATATGGGGCTTCTCAGAAAACGACATATATGTTGCAGGGGTAGGTGGGGGACTCTCGGTGTATACGGATAGATATGCAGGCAGTTCTAGTTGGAAAATTTCACTAACAAAGCAAATTGGCCATTTCAACGGCAGTGACTGGACAATAAGCATGGCCGATCCAACAGGTAATTATCGGGCCATTTGGGGTACTTCCCCTACCAATCTATACGCCGTAGGTTTAGGCTCTATAATCTCTCACTACAGTAAAGAAACCAAATGTTCAGCCCCACCCAGTGCAAAACAACCCGGTCTAGCTAACGTTTCCACCACTAGCTCTATCGAACACGACTGGGATCAAGCTATTTTGAAAGATAAATATAAAGTTTCTGGCAACGTTGAGACAGTAACTAATGTACGCGAATTCACAGCCACCACGAACATGGCAAACCAAAACGCTATATTCACTTTCAGGGCAATGCAACTTGATGGTATAGTGGGAGACATGCAATTCCTCAAATTGAAAGAGGACGGCACAAACTTGCCGTACAAATATGATTCGCTCGGGGGTCTTAACTCCCCTGAAGGCTCGTGGTGGATTCAAGACACAAACAAAGTGGTGTTTGACTCATCCGATACGCTTTATCCCACTAAATCTTACGACATATATTTTATGATTAAAGATAATGGCGACTATGACCTTAATCCGACTGATGGAGCTATCCATGATCCGGTTGCGCTAGTAAAGTCTTCGTCAACCGCAGTATCGGCTGCAAGCAAAGATTCTGTTGCAAGTGAAAAGCCCACTTCAGACAGTTCGTCTCCCGGTTGTATAATAGGTGGGACCACGAGTGAGTCAGACCTCACGCTGCCGACACTATTGCTGCTGTCGCTACTTATAATTGTTTTGCGTATGTTTGTACGGGCGGAAAGAATTAATCAACCAACACACAAGAAATAAACAGAATAAAGGGGATTGATTTAGTAAAGAGATAAATATAATAAACGCATTCGGTTTAAAAACCGAACCCCAAATAGAGCCCCTTTTTTCATTGTGAAGATTGGGGTTCGCTTATTTTGTCAAGACGTCGTAATTAAAAAATCTTTATGTGAGAAGAGGCAGTAGGATTACCCTTTTGTATTACCACTTTGTATTACCAAGAAAAAAAGGTTTACGAAGATCACTTCGTAAACCTTTGATTTTATTGGTCGGGATGGCGGGATTCGAACCCACGGTCTCTGCGTCCCGAACGCAGCGCTCTACCAAACTGAGCCACATCCCGTTGTCTCGGAGGGTTTTAACGAATCGAGTGATTGGTTGGCAAGAAAAAATATTTTAAAATTATAATTCCAAAATGTTGCGAATAAATTTTTAATATTGTTGCAGAGAAACTCTCAATAACGTAGATTTACAATACTTTTGCATTTATTAACTTAGTAAACGGCCGACGTATGATTATTTGTTGTAAACCTTGGGAGTTTGTTGGACAAAATATCTCATATGTGCGAAGTTTTATTCAAGATTAGGCTTTAAAATATTGTCATAATTTTATTTTTGAAATTATTAGTTGAAGTTTTATTTTCCATATATGCAGGATGTTAGCTGTTCGTTAGGAAAACTAACGCTTAGGTTAAAGGAGATTTTCTGAGTGATAAATGTCGTAGTAATTGATGATTCTGCTTTCATGCGTAAAGCCATCAGCACTATGCTGGAGAAAGATCCCGGCATAAAAGTTGTTGCTACCGCTCGCGATGGAGAGGAAGGCCTTACGATGATCAGGAAGCACAATCCTGATGTCATTACTTTGGATATTGAAATGCCTAAGATGGATGGGCTGACAGCATTACGTCATATAATGATGGAGATGCCAAAGCCTGTTATTATGGTCAGTTCATTGACAACTGAAGGTGCAGAATCAACACTGAAGGCTATGGATCTCGGCGCTGTTGACTTTATCCCTAAGCAGCTTTCTAAAGTTTCGCTTGATATCGTTAAAATTGAAACAGATTTGATTTCTAAGGTTAAGAGCGTTGCAAGGCGCAGGATGCGTCCTGTTCCCAGAATGCGTCCCGCTTCAACTGTAGCCAGACGTCCGGCTGTCTCTCCGCGAGGTAATAGCGGAAGACCTAAGAGGGACGTTGTTATGATCGGTGTGTCTACGGGGGGGCCTCCAGCAGTTCAAAAAATTTTATCGTCGTTGCCCAAAGATTTTCCGGCTGGTATAGTTATCGCTCAGCATATGCCTAAAGCGTTTACCGGGCCGTTTGCCAATCGGCTTAACAGTGTAAGTCAACTGACTGTAAAAGAAGCGGAGACCGGAGACAGACTTGTGCCGGGATGTGTTTTTGTTGCTCCGGGTGGCTCTCACTTGATAATTGATCAGAAAATAAGCAGAATTGAATTAATAGTCACATCTGAGCCTAGCGAATCTTTGTATAAACCTTCAGCAAATGTTCTGGCTACTTCTGTAGCAAACGCTGTAGGAAGACGGGCTTTAGGCGTTATTCTGACAGGTATGGGGAATGACGGTCGTGATGGTATTCGGGATCTGAAAAGTAAGGGAGGAAGGGCGATAGCCCAGAGTGATTCTTCCTGTGTCGTTTACGGCATGCCTAAGGCTATTGTTGATGATGGGCTTGCCGACGAAATTGTTGATATTGATGATATGGCTGAAGCTATTATCAATAATCTTTATTTGTAATTCGAAGAGTCGGAAGTCGTGCAACCGTAAGCTGCCTTGCGGCTTTCGAAAACATGAGGAATAGGCAATGACGGACTGTGCGAAAGTTATTGAAGATCTGAAAAATGAAGACAATGAGATTGTCCGCGAAGCTGCTTTTCAAGCCGGAGAATTCGGTTGTGAGGAAGCTGTGCCTTTGCTGGCTGAGCTTTTAAAGACCAGTCATTTGGGTCTGCAGGAAGCGGCCGATCATGCACTTCGTCATATAGGTGGCAAAAAAACTGTACAGGCAGTTGTTCCTTTGCTGCGTTCCGATGAAGCTCCAGTCAGAAACCTGTCTATGGATATATTACGCGAAGTAGGCGCGCAGGATTTTCCTTCACTCGTTGCTCTGGTTCATGATGATGATCCGGATATAAGAATTTTTGCTACTGATATTTTGGGCTCTTCCGATAGTTTTATGGCTGTTGAGCCTCTTTGTGACGCCCTGCTTAAAGACCCGGAGGTCAACGTTCGTTATCAGGCTGCTGTCAGCCTCGGCGACCTTGAAAATCCGGCTGCGGCCAAGTGTCTCAACAAAGCTATGCTGGATGATGAGTGGGTTCAGTATGCGGTAATTGAAGCTCTTGCCAAGATTAAGCATTCCAGTTCCGTTGACGCTTTGGTTAAAGCTTTGAACACCAGCTCTGACCTTGTTGCGTCTATGATTATTGATGCCTTGGGCGAAGTCGGTAACATTAAAGCGGTTACGATGCTTTTGCGCCATCTTGATACTTCTCCTACTGCATTACGCAATAAAATTGTTAAGGCCATTGTCGGAATTCTTGGCGGAAAATCTCTTAAACTTTTATCTGCAACTGAGCGTGAGAAGTTAAGAGAATATATGCTCATTGCACTTAAAGATGAAGATGAAGATATTCAGGATGCTGCAATAACCGGTCTGAGCTTTGTCGGTGGTGAAAAGGCCACAGATGAGGTTCTTAAGCTGGCAAGTGAGCTTGATCCTGATCGCGATCGAGACAGGTTGTCTGAAATAATTGATAATCTGTCTAATTTAACTATGAACCCCGCTCTGGTTAATGCTGTAAATGACGGCAGTTTTAAGAAGGCCGCGATTGCTATAGATGTTTTGTCTAGACTTGAAGGAACGGAAGTTGCTCAGGTTTTGATGGATGCTTTTGAAGGCAAGGAAAGAGATCTTAAACGCGGAATTCTGGATGCTCTGGTGAAGACTGCCGGTGAAGAGGCAAAGGACTTTTTTGTAGGAGTCTTGGAGAATGAGCAGGATGGAACCATGATTAAGGCTGCGATCTATTTCTTAGGTCAGAAGCTTGGAGTCAAGGACGAATCCGATAAAATTTTTGCGTTGCTCAGTCATTCTTATGATGATGTTAAAGAGGCCGCTCTTGATGCTTGTGTGTCCATCGGAGGGGATGATATTAACCAGAAGTTTATTGATTTGTTTAACAGTGAAGAACCAATCGAAAGACTTATGTCCGTTTACGCGATGGGTAAGCTTGATGCTGCCGGTAATCTGGAGCTTATTCAGCAGGCCCTTGAAGATGAGTTGCCGGATATCAGAAAAATTGCCCTTGAGGCTTTGACTGACTGTGCGGCGGGTATGGATAATTTGTCTTTGGTTGTTTCCCGTTTGAATGATGAGAACAGGGATGTAAGACTTACGGTTATCGAGTTGATGGGCAAATGCTATCAACCTGAAGTTATACCTTATATAGTTCAGGCGTTGCAGGACGATGATGACTGGGTTCAGATTCGCGCTGCGGAAGCTCTAGGGAATCATCGCGAGCAAGATGCTCTGCCTCACCTTATTCCTAAACTGGACTCTCCTAATAAGCTTGTTGTTTTGAAAGTAATTGAAGCGTTGGGGGCAATAGGTGGAACTCTCGCATTTCAGGCTTTGCTTGAAGCTTCAAACGCCGGTGGTGATCCTGAAATAATGCAGGCCGCGGAAGAGGCTATTTTTAAAATTCAAGAAAAGCAAGGAGATGGAAATTAGATGTCTTCTCTGTTTTCAAAGACTATCTCACTTCGAAAAGAGTTAAAAATTTCTGATCTGGAATTTACCCAGTTAAGAGATTTTATATATGATCAGGCTGGAATTTTTATTGCAGTGAATCGTAAATATCTGCTTGAAAATCGTCTTGCCAATCGTTTGAAAGAGCTGAATTTGAAGACCTTTGGTGAGTATTATTATTTTTTACAGTATGATTCAGGGCGGAAGCTCGAACTCAATAAGCTTTTTGAAGCTATTACTACCAATGAGACTAGTTTTTACAGGAATCCTCCACAGTTGAAAGTTTTTCAGACTAAGGTTTTACCCGCTGTTCTGGATAACCTTCGTAAGCTGAACAGGAAACGCCTTCGTATCTGGTCTGCCGGTTGCTCTACAGGTGAAGAGCCGTATACTCTTGCGATGATTATCAGTGAGGTTCTCGGCGCTGAACTTAAAAGTTGGAATATTAAGATTACTGCTAACGATTTGTCTGAAAGAGTGCTCAAATCTGCACGAAAGGGTGTTTATAACGAATACTCATTAAGGACGACGCCAAAGGAGATAGTCAACAAATATTTTGAAAAGAGTGACAAGGATTATAAAGTTAAAGCCGAAACCAAGCAGTTGGTATCTTTTGGGCAAATTAATCTGAGTGATAGAGTTCAGGTTAAAAGAGTTGAAAGATCGGAGATAGTTTTCTGTAGAAACGTCATAATTTATTTTGATGAACCTATGAAGAAAAAAGTTATTAATGCTTATTATGATAACTTGTTGCCCGGAGGCTATTTGATAATAGGGCATTCAGAATCTTTGCATAACATTACAAGGGCCTTTAAGCCCGTGCATCATCCCGGTGCGATTATTTATCAGAAATTGGAATAAATTGTCTGCATCACTAAGTACTGTTTATTGGGCGGACTTTTATGGAAAATGATATATCGGACATAGAGCTTACTGAGACTGTGAAACATGCGAAAGTTATAGCTATTGCAAATCAAAAGGGAGGCGTCGGCAAAACAACCACAGCTTTGACACTTGGAGAAGCATTAACCCGCCTTAATAAAAAGGTGTTGGTTATAGATCTTGATCCTCATGCAAATGCTTCGGTTCATTTGTCTTTCTTTCCAGAAACAGTAACCATGACGGCTCATAATCTGTTTTTTGACGATGCGAATTATAAGACGATTTGGTTGCAAATAGTACAGAAGCGAGCCACCGTAGGATTTGATTTTGTTCCGGCCTGTATAAGGCTCTCTGAATTGGAAAATGATCTTAAGGATAGAAAGAATAAGGGGATGGTTTTATCTAATGCTCTTAGCGGGATAACCGATCAGTATGATTATGTACTGATTGATTGTCCTCCCCATGTCGGGGTGCTTCTGGTTAACGCTATTGTTGCATCGGATCTGGTCCTTATTCCGATTCAGACCGATTTTCTGGCTCTTTACGGGATAAGATTGCTGTTTGATACAATTAAGGTGCTGAATAAAGTGCTACCGAGTCCTGTCAAGTTCAAGGCTTTGCCTACAATGTATGACGGAAGGGCCGGGGCTTGTCGAAAAATTTTGAATCTTATCAGGCGAAAGCTGCAAGATAGGGTTTTCAGCACAGTGGTGCACATGGATACGAAATTTAGAGAGGCATGCGCCAGCGGTAAAGTCATCTATGCTATTGATGAGAAATCCCGAGGTGCTTTGGAATACATGCAACTGGCGAGAGAGATTATTAGAAATGAAGACGCCTGAAGAATATTTCGTAGAAAATGTAAATCTACCCGGTGAAGAAAAGCAGCAGGACAGTTATACTGATGCCGAATCTGCTTTCATGGATAAGTATCTTGGTATTGGGAACCGTGATGTTCTTGATGAACTGAAAAGAGTTGATCCTCGGAGAGATTCAAGTCTTCCCGGATTTATGCCCGCTCCTGAAATGGATGATTTCGGTGGAGAAGGGAGTGCTGAAGGTTTTGAAGAAAGTCTAAAAGAAAGTGAAGAAGTCCAGCTGGTTAGTTTTGTTGTAGGCGAAAGGGAATACGCTTTACCCATAGTTGTTATCCAGGAAGTTGTTAAAAAAATTCCTATAACGCTTCTTCCTTCAGCTCCGGGTTATATGCAGGGAATTATTAATCTCAGGGGAAGGGTTACTCCTGTTTTGGATTTAAGAAATCTTCTGCATAAAGGGGTAGGTGTATCTGATAAGTTCGTAGTTGTGTGCCGGCATAAAGGCCTTCAATTGGGGTTAGCCATTAGTGCCGTTAAGACAATGTATCGCGCGGAGAAACATCAACTTGTCTGGGGAGTGGAGTCAGAGATTGGGGTAAGTGCTGAATTTCTGCTTGGACTTTACAAATCCGGAGACAAATTGGTCAGTATTCTTTCTGTCGATCGGCTTGTAGAACAAATTTTAAAGAGTGAAGGTGAAGGACATGCCTAAACATATTCTGATAGTGGACGATTCAAAGACTGTAAGGAATCTCGTGGCCTTCATTATGAAGAAGGAAGGTTTTAAGGTCAGCACTGCCGAAGATGGTTTGGACGGGCTTGAAAAACTTTACAGCCTTGAAAAAGTTGATCTTATTATTTCTGATGTTAATATGCCCAGAATGGATGGTTTCACTTATATTAAGACCGTTCGCGAGCAAGAAGCATATAAGGACATTCCTATTATTGTGCTTTCTACTGAAGGTCAGGAGAAGGATATTCAGACTGGATTAAATTTGGGAGCTAATTTATATATGGTAAAGCCAGCGCAACCCGAAAAGATGGTCAAGAATATTAAAATGTTATTAGGTTAGTGATTAGAATTTATTATTTCTTTTTTTAAGTTATTAGGTGATAAGAATGGTAATATTCGTGATCAGTCGCAGACGAACTTTTAATACAGGGGGCTCTAAATGAGCCAAGATTTCTTGGATCCTGAAATTTTTGCTGATTTCATTATTGAAGCAAAAGAACATCTCGAGACAATCGAGCCCAACTTGCTTGAGCTTGAAAATAATCCTGAAAATCTTGATATTCTTAATGAAATATTCAGACCTATGCACTCTCTCAAGGGAGCGTCAGGTTTTCTTGGGCTGAATATTATTAACGGGCTTGCTCATAGAGCAGAGAACGTTCTTGACGAACTCAGAAAAGGCGAAATTTCTGTTACTTCTGAGATTATGGATGTAATCCTCGCAGCTACTGACTCGTTACGGCAGCTTATTGATAATCTCAATGAACAAGGAACTGAAGGTGAGGTTGATACTTCAATTGTTATTGAACGTATCGAAGCAATTATGGCAGGTGAAACTCTTGCTGTAGTAGAGCCTGAGCCTGAGATTGAGCCAGAGCAGGAAATCGAAGAAAGTGAACCTGTTTTAGAATTGGAAGATGATTACGAAGAACCAGAATTGCCGGAGGTCGAAATGGCGCAGGAGCCTGCTATTCCCGAATCTTCTGACCGTAAGCAATCGTATCAATTTGTTGCTATAGTCAACCCAGATGAAGAACCATACAATCTTACTACTGTAGGAGATGGGCATCTGGCTGATTTCCTTGAAGAAGCTCACGAAATAATTGAAAATCTCACAAGAGGTCTTCTTGAGCTTGAGCAGGATCCCGAAGGCAACGATGATCTTATAAACGATATTTTTAGATATTTTCACAACCTGAAAGGAAACAGTGGGATTATCGGATTTCGTGAGCTTAATTCGTTAACTCATGAAGCTGAAACTTTGCTTAATAAAGTTCGTAAAGGTGAGGTTAATGCTACTCACTATATGATCGATCTACTTCTTGCTGTTGTGGATGGCATTGAGTCGTTGATTGCTCATGTGACTCCTTCTACCGGAGAAGTTCAGCCGTTGGATATAGCTCAGCTTGTCGACCCTCTTCGGAATGCGGTTGAAAGCGGCGAAGTGCTTCCTGTTGAAAATGCTGATTCTGAAGTTGAAGAAGCTCCGGCGTTAGATGGTAAGTCTAAATCTGATCAGGACCTGGAACCGGATCTGGCTCTTGAACCTGAAGCAGTAGAAGACGGTCTCGATCCTGAAGATATTTCAATTTTTGAGCAGACTGTTCATCAACAGCTTGATAATATTTCACTTGCTCTGACCACGTTAGGCGAGGATTCCGGCCTGAAGGACTATATTGATGCTCTTTTCCGTAGTCTTGTTTCAATACAAAATTCTGCCGGATATATGGGCTTTGATAATCTTAAAGAGTATGCCGAACGTACTGCCGGACTTGTAGATCAAGCCCGCTCAACTGATATGGATTTTGGTTTGATGCTGGACCTTTTGCAGCAGGAATGCGGAATTATCGAAGAGATGATTTTTGCAGCTGTGGCTGAACTTAAGGGAGAAGAAGATTCTTCCGAGTCAGCAACTAAACCTGAAGTTAAGCCAGAGTCTAAGCCTGAGCCAAAAGCCGAGCCTGAGCCAAAAGCTAAGCCTGAGCCAAAAGCTAAACCTGAGCCAAAAGCTGAGTCTAAGCCAAAAGCTGAGCCTAAGCCAAAAGCTGAGTCCGAGTCTAAGCCTGTAGCCAAGCCAGCACCAAAGCCTAAGCCGGCTCCCGTGGCTCCTTCTGCAGTGGGAGTTCCGGCTCAAAAAACGACTAAGCCGAAAGCTATGACTACTATTCGAGTTGACCATCAGAAGCTCGATCATTTGATGAATCTGATTGGTGAGCTTATTATCAGTCGCGGTCGATATACGATGCTCGCCCGCGGTCTTGAAGAGGGGCATCTGGAAGTTCCTATAGTCGCACAGCAATTAACAGAAACAACGTATGCACTGTCCAGAATTTCTGACGACCTTCAAGATACTATCATGAAGGTTCGCATGGTGGCCGTGCAGACTGTATTTTCAAGATTTCCACGATTGGTTCGTGACCTCAGTCGTAAGAGTAATAAGCGTGTTGAGCTTATCACTGAAGGTGAAGAGACTGAACTTGATAAGAGCGTTGTCGAGGAAATCGGCGATCCTCTTGTTCATTTAATTCGAAATTCGGTTGACCATGGTCTTGAGCCGGAAGAAGAGCGTATTGCCAGCGGAAAGACTCCTGAAGGTCATGTATGGCTGCGCGCTTACCATAAGGGCAATTCTGTCGCTATCGAGGTTGAGGATGACGGGCGCGGAATTGATCCTGAAAAAATGCGTAATGTCGCTATTAAGAAGGGTGTTATTTCTGCTGAAGAAGCACGAAACCTTGATGATCGCGAAGCAATTGAATTGATTTTTGCTCCTGGATTCTCATCTGCTGAAAAGGTTACTGACATTTCAGGCCGAGGCGTTGGGATGGATGTTGTTCGGAATAACATCAAAGACCTTAAAGGTACCGTTCAGATTTCTTCTGAAGTAGGGAAGGGGTCTAAGTTTACTCTTACCCTGCCTTTGACTCTAGCTATTATTGATGCCTTGATGGTTCAGGTTAACGGTGCAAATTATGCGATTCCACTTGATGCCGTTTCTGAAACAACCAAGATTGAAGCTGAAAGGCTGACTGAAGTTAATAACCGTAAGGTTGTCACTCTGCGAGGAGAAGTTTTAGGTATTGCGGAACTCGCAGAACTTCTTGATCAACCCGTAAGTGATCCTGACAGAGAAGTGCTCCCTGTTGTTATTATTCATGACAATGTACGCAGGCTTGGTCTCGTAGTAGATAGACTGCTTGAACGGCAGGAGATCGTTATCAAACCTCTGGGCCGCTTTCTAAGCCGATTTAATCTTAGAGGTGTGTCAGGTGCAACTATCATGGGAGACGGAAGCGTAGTGCTTATCCTTGATCCTCATGAGATATACAGCATGGCAACAGTCAAAGGATCTTTGCAATAAAATTAAGTTAAGTAGTACAGAATAAAACTCCCGATGAAAGAAATCTTTCACCGGGAGTTTTTTTGTTCAATTGAATATTTTGGGAGGTTGGAACAGAACATAAAAAAAGGTTCATCCAGTTAAACCGGATGAACCTTAATAATTCTTATTTTATATCTGTTTACATTGTCAGATAAAGATTCATGGCTCCGGCCATGACCGTTGCGTGAGCTACTATTGTAAAAAACGGTGCAAGAGTAAGTCCTATTTTGTGACGCATCGGAGTTGCACTTTTCCATGTGACTATCCATATTGCACAACATAAAAGGGTAAGAACCGCTGATAATCCTAAACAAATAGCGGTAGTATTGTTTGCTAAGAGGAGTTCTTTTGTCGGTCCGCATAAGTAAATAATAATGGATGTGACGGCTGCGAGTTGCGCAAGAGTCGGGATCAAAGCCCATTTTGAAATGACGGGTAGAGAAAATTTATAGTAGTCTCGCCCGAAGTCGTCTTTATTGCGGCGTAGAACCAGATAAAGTCCGCCTATGGTTGCCGCGAAAGATAAGGACATGATTAAATACAGTCCGGCCAAATAAAGCCCGGCAAGACCGGGGAGGACTAAAAAATGATTAATAAAAGGAAGGGGCGGAACGGTTGGGACAGGGGTTGCGGCCTGTTGCATGAAAAATACTTTCATGGTCATGGTCACTACATGGACAGTGGAAATTCCGCCGAGTGCAGCACAGGTACCGAGCAGTATATGGGCAGGTTTGTTTTTTTTCATAGATTTCCATAACAATGTATATGGAAGAAGCATTGCCAGAGTAAAACCTACCGTTATATATACCATTATGAATGGTGATGACGGATTTATAAGCCAGTCTGTAAGCCAGTCAAATTGACGGGTAAAGTAAGTTGCCGCTCCAGCTGCACAACCTAGAAAAAGTACGTACATAATCAGAGACATGGATGCTATCTGCTTAGCTAATTTGTCGTAAAAAATTTTATTTTTAGCTTTTGCAGTGATCTCTAAAATGACAGCCAGAATAGGTGCTCCGATGGCTGAAAGAGCTATAAAGTCCCCTAAAGCTTTGGGTAACAACTGGGATGTAAGTCTTAATGGTTCCATGAGAGTGTTCATATTTTCTTTATCCTTCAAAAAAATTGATGTCGTGTAACAGATAAATTCTTTTTTATGAAAAGCAAGCCCTAGAAAAAAAGTATAAAATCTTTTCTATAAAGTTTATTGGTTATTAAATTTTAAAAAAATGTGAAATAAGAAGTAGATAAGATTTTTTATTTTAAAATAAAGTAGGTATTCATCAAATTTTATGACAATCGGCTTACCTTTTTTGTGAACTTTTGCCTTAAAAACGGGCCGGAAGCAAGGGTAAGAGTGCGGCCTTTCTGTAAAATCGGCGATCAGCTTGCCAAATTGCTGTAAGTCGCCTATTTTGAATCAGTTGAAATTTGAATTGAATATTCTTGTTTGCGAACTTTATAATTATACGATCTGTTTGCGTTGTTTTTAAAATTCATCTGGAGAGACATTTGATGAAGTATTTCCATATTCTTGCAATATTTATATTGTCATTATCTATCAGTGGTTGTTTTGCTGCAAAACAGCCGGAGCAGCCCGCTTGGGGTGCAAGTGAAGAGTGGCGGTTAAAAAGTCTTGAAGAGAATTTTTTGAATTTTAAAGAAGGGTTACGCGAACAGAAGGATCATATAGATAAAAATCATGCTGAAACAATGACTGCGGTTGAAAAAATTCAGGAACGGCTTGGAGAGCTTGATAGCTCTATTGCTGAATTGAAAGAGGCTCAACTGCAAATGTCTGCTATGAAGGCAGAGCAGGTTCTTGTCCCTGTTCCTGTTGCGGTTGAAGAAGAAGTTGTTGTTGTCGGTGGTAGTGAAAGCAGTGAAGAAAAGCCTTGGATGAATGTTCCTGGTGAAAATGCAGAACATACGCAGACTCAGGGTGTGGCGTCATCCAGTAACGGGGCAGACCTTTATCAGGAGGGAGTTCGTCTTGTTATGAATGATAAGCCTCTGGAAGCTCGTACCAAGCTTACTGAATTTTTAAAAACCAATTCTTCCGGCGAGCTCGCTCCTAATGCTCTCTACTGGATAGGTGAAACGTATTATTCTGAAAAAAGTTTTGCTCAGTCTATTTTAAAATTTAAAGAAGTCAGCAGACGTTTTCCTAAAGCAAATAAAGTCCCTGATGCAATGCTGAAAATAGGTCTTGCTTACGATAAACTTGGTGATAAAGAAAATGCTGTTTTTTACCTGCGAACTCTTGTTGATGAATATCCGAAATCCGATCCTGCTAAAATCGGTAACCGTAGACTCAATGAAATTGAGGGCTAATTGGCTAGCGGTGGCTCGCAGTTGAATATTAAAGAAGAATATTTTGCATGTCTTGCTTTACGGCATACTCCAGGACTGGGGCCGAAGTCATGGTCGCGCATTTTAAAGACTTATCCATCTGCTTATAGCGCATTAAAGGATGCCGCGAATTGGGCTGATTTAAATCTTTGCTCTGAAAATGTAGCCTATGCTGCTCATGCGGAAGTTTGGCGAAGTACTGCGGAAAAAGAATTTAAAGAGGTTATGCGGCTCAGTTTCGGAATCCTTCCATGGACTCACCCCGGCTTTCCTTCTTCGTTAAAAGAAATTTCGGACCCTCCAACTTACCTGTATTATTATGGAGATCCATCTCTTCTTGCAAATCCGGGGGTTGCCATCGTCGGTTCCCGTAATAGCAGTCGATTAGGGCTGGAATATGCTCAAAAAATTTCAGGAGATCTTTCTGCCGTCGGTATTACCGTTATCTCTGGTTTTGCCCGGGGGATTGATGCTTGCGCGCATCAAGAGGCTTTGAAAGGGATCGGTTCATCCATTGCTGTTTTAGGTACGGGGCTTGATATTGATGATTATCCGCAAAACAGCGCTAGTTTGAGGCGCAATCTTATTGAAAACGGTTTGATCGTATCTGAATTTTCACCGGGAACACGTCCTTATAGTGGCAACTTTCCGTTTCGAAATCGTATCATAAGCGGGCTCAGTGCCGGTGTGCTTGTGGCTGAAGCTGATATTAAAAGCGGCAGTCTGATAACAGCAAGGCTTGCCGCCGAGCAGGGGCGCGAAGTTATGGCTCTGCCGGGCCCTTTGGGCAGCAAAAATTATTCAGGTTGTCTTAAGCTTATAAAAGAAGGTGCAGCTCTCGTTGAAACTGTGGAAGATGTTTTGATAACCATCGGGCATTCATTAGATGCGAATTCTAAAAAAAAGTTTGTGCCTGTTTCTGAAATAAAAACTCCCCGCGCGACCCAGAGTTTTAAAAAAAATACGAATCAGGAAAATAATTCCGTAAAGCAATCTGAAAATGTTAAGTTTGTTTTGGATATTGAAGCATTGGACCCTCATGAACAGGAAATTGCTCGCACGCTTGATAGAGAAGGAAAACTTCATATTGACGAAGTAGCGCGTAAATCAGGTGTTGATGTGGCCTTAACAGGAGCGTTTTTACTTGGTATGGAAGTGAAGGGAATCGTTGTGCACTTTCCCGGCATGTATTATGATATAAAGCGTTGCTAAGGGTGGTCCGATATTTTGATATGCCGGATTAGCCTGCATTTTGTTTGTTTTAATATGATTAGGAGATGTTCGACTGATGCAGAAAATTCCAGTGAAACTTGCTGAGCCGGGGATGAAACTGGCAAAACCCGTTGCTCGCGATAACGGGATGGTCGTACTTGCTGAAGGGCTTGAGCTTTCTGAAGGCATCATCAACAGGCTTGTAAGTATGAATGTCGAGCGTATTGTTGTGCAGGGAAATCCTCTTGATCTCGGCGACGGAAGTGATTCTTCATGGGGAAAAAAATCTGAGCGTCTTGATCATCTTTTCAGAAGATATACTAATGATAAATGGATGTTTCGCGTAAAAGGCTTTTTCAGAGAATATTTCAATCTCAAGGCAGCCGCGCAAAAGGCTGAGGCTGAAGCTTATAAATTAGCCGAAGAACAGGCTGCGGCCTCCGCTCTTGAAGCTGACGAAGCTGAAAAAGTGGACGAAAGGGGAGAGGATTTTTAAATATGTCTGATCAGGATCTTAAAACAAGCGTAAAAGGACAGATTCTTTCCACTTCTGACCTGCCTACTCTACCCAGTGTTCTTGATGAAGTTACAAAACTTGTGGATGACCCGAATTCTTCCACAGAGCAGGTTGCCAAGGTTATTTCACAGGATCAGGTCTTATCTGCAAAAGTTTTGAAAATGGTTAATTCTCCTATTTACGGATTCCCCGGTCGTATTACAACAATTCAGCATGCTCTTGTTCTGCTTGGCCTGAATGTTATAAAAGGTATTATTATTTCCACCTCGGTTTTTGATATGATTCAGAAAGCCATGTCCGGCCTTTGGGAACATAGCCTTGGATGCGCTTTAGCTAGTGGTGCGATTGCAAAAGCTGCCGGTTTTGAAGATCCTGAAGAGTTCACTGTTGCAGGTCTGCTGCACGATTTAGGAAAAGTTGTAACCGCAGTTCAATTGCCTGAACTTAATGAAGCTATCTGCATGACTGTGCGGGAAAAAAATCTTTGCTATTATGATGCAGAAAAAGTTGTGCTCGGTTTCGGGCATGACCGAATTAACGCATGGCTTGCGCGGCATTGGAATCTTCCTCCGAACGTCAGAGAGGCTATGACTTATCATCATCACCCTGACAGGGCTCAATTTTATCAGCAGACAGCCGCGGTTGTTCATGTCGGAGATTTTTTAGTTCGCCTTTTTGAATACGGTAACGGAGGCGATGATCAAATTTCTTACTTCAAACCGGCTGCCATGAAAATTTTGAAGCTTAAAATGAAAGATCTCGAACCTGTAATGGATGAGCTTTCAGAACAATTTGTGGAAATTTCAGGACTTACATTTTAAAGTGAATAATTTTCTAGTTTGATTTTCTTTTTTCGTGATTTTAGATAATAAATTCTTGTTTTTGTGTATTGTTATGCAGTTGTGCTTTGACGAAGCGCATCAGTGGTGCTAATCGTAACTTCATGGACAAGAATAATAATCACGGCCTGTTGGGCCTGACTAAACATAGATGCATCCTGATTTCATCGGATAATAAGTTTAAAGAGTTACTCAGGGACATCTGGTCCGAAGAAACTCTCGAGTTTATCTGCTATAGTCAGGCTCGGGGAGCTATTGAAGATATTTTCAATAACCCGCCTGATTTACTTATTGTTGATAACAGAGTCACCGATATTTCCGCATCAGAAGTTGCGCGACTTGTTAAAAGCGAAAATGTTTATCGGCAACTTCCTGTCATTATATGTCTTGATGAGAAGGACCTTTCAACCCCTTGGGACTGGAATGAAATTGAAGTTGATGATTTTATTGTACGTCCTTTCTTTAGACCCATTGTGCGGGAAAGAGTAAATTTAACTCTTTGCCGGGCTGTGCGTGCGCTGGATGCAAATCCGCTTTCCAAACTTCCCGGCAACACTTCTATTATTAATAAAATTCAGACTCTTATAGATAAAAATCAAGATTTTGCTTTAGCTTATTGTGATTTGGATTATTTTAAATCGTTCAACGATAAGTACGGCTTTTCTCGCGGAGATGAAGTTTTAAGTATGACCGCGCGAATAATCGTGAATACGGTTCGAAGCTTTGTCGGAGAGCAGACTTTTGTCGGTCATGTCGGTGGTGACGATTTTGTTGTAATTACTTCCCCTGACATTGTTGAAGAAGCTTGTAAGCGGATTATTTTTTCTTTTGATGGTATTGTTCCCAATTTTTACGATATTGAAGACCGTAAAAGAAAGTCTATTGTTTCAACCGATAGACAGGGAGTGGTGCAGACTTTTCCTCTTATGGCGATTTCTATTGCGGTTGTTTTTAATATTGATGGTAAACTCAAGCATTTCGGAGAAGCCTCAGCTATAGCTATGGGGCTTAAGAAGAAAGCAAAAGAAAATCCAAAGAGTAATTATGTCCTCGACCGCCGGACCCCGTAATGTAATGCCGGAAGCAGTTCAGATCTTTCTCACTCATATGGATATTGAGAAAGGGAGTTCTAAAGCTACATTATGTTCTTATGAAAAAGATCTGATTCAATTCGAAGAATTTCTTTCTACCCGTTCGCACTCTCTTTCAAATCTAGTTGAAATCTCGGTTGATCATGTCCGGGGATTTCTTGCTAAACTGCATGGCCGCAAACTTGCTAAAAGTACGCTTTCCAGAAAGTTATCCACGCTTCGTTCTTTTTTTAAATACATGACGCGCCATCGTTTTATTACTAATGACCCTATGGCAGGTATACGCAATCCTAAGCAAGAGATTCGGCAGCCGCGTTCCTTGAATGTTGATCAGGCTGTAAGTCTGCTTGATTCTAAGTGCGGGGTGGAACCTGAAGATAAAAGAGATCAGGCTATAGCTGAACTTTTGTATGGTTCCGGATTACGTGTCAGCGAAGCTATTTTTCTTGGTATTTATGATGTTGATACCTCTTCCGGCCTTGTCAGGGTTACGGGAAAAGGAAATAAAGAACGTCTTTCTCCACTTAGTGACACAGCACGCGAGGCTATTGATTCTTATCTTGCTGTCAGGGAGGAGCTTGGACCTGCGCTTGAAGAGACAGCGCTTTTTGTGGGCAATAGAGGTGGGCGTATTAATCGAAGACAAGTCAATCGAATTCTCGCACGCATGGCCGAAGAGGCTGGACTGCAAGGTGGAGTTCATCCGCATATGTTACGACATAGTTTTGCATCGCATATGCTTCAATCCGGCGCGGATATGCGATCTGTTCAGGAATTGTTAGGTCATGAAAATCTTACGACCACTCAGAGATACACTCATTTAAATTTACAGCATATTATGAATGTTTATGATAAGGCTCATCCTTTATCAGAAAGTGGTTCTTTAAGCAGAAAATCTGATGGAAGCGATGAGTAATCGCAGGAAGTTTTAATTAATCAACCTTGGAGGAGGATCTATGAAAAAGCAAACGGCAGCCGCAGTTACAAATGCGATTGAGGCTAACAGTGATTCGGCAAGAAATGCAGCTCTTTTTGAAATCCGCAGTTTAAAAAAGGACTTAGCTCTGCTTGAGAAGGAACTTTCTTCCAAAAAAACTGAAAGCATTGAACCCGCTTTTGATCTGATTCATAGCGCGTTTGAAATTTTTCGTCATACGCAGGTGATGGCAGAAAATAAAAAACTTACTGAACAGATTGATGATTCTCTTGAAAAATCTTCATACAAAGATTTTCTTGATTCAAAGGGCGCAAGAATTTTAAAAAAGCCTGAAGGATGGCATTGGATTTCTCCAGCAGGGGAAATGCATTTTTTGGGGGCTGGATCTGAAACTCAGGCAGCCGCTGAGAAGCTTGAGTCGATAATCTCACGTAAGAGGTCTGCTCCTAAAAAAGCGGCCGCTAAGAAAGCTGTGCCTAAAGCGGAACCCGTTGCCGAGAAAATTGCAACCGAAGAAAGCCCTAAAGAGCCTAAGAAGGCTAAGGTAAAATAGTTTTTTGATATATTGCACAGCATATGGCAAAAAAAAAGGCGTTCCAAATGGAACGCCTTTTTTTATTCTATTATTCTTGGCTAAGCAGGGCAAGCCGCTTCGAATTCTGATTTGAGTTCAGCAATGAGCTCTTTAACAGAGACGATTTTTTGGGTCCTGTAAGCATTTGCTCCTGCGAACGCAAAGCCATATTTCAATTTACCGCGCTGTGCGTTGATAAGAGCTGAAGCGATGCAGTAAGGCGTCGTTTCGACCTGACAAGTCTTAAGGCATTTGAATGAACATTTAAAAGGAGCTTTCTTGCCTGCGGAAACCGCATTGAGAAAGTCATTCTTAATAGCTCTTCCCGGTAAACCGACAGGGCTTTGAATCACAGTCATGTCTTCTTTAGTAGAATCAACATAAGCCTGCTTGAATTTTTCGTTTGCATCACATTCGTGAGTCGCTACGAATCTTGTTCCAAGCTGGACACCTGCTGCTCCCATTTTAATGAACTTGCATATGTCTGCACCTGTGTAGATTCCGCCGGCTGCAATAACTGGGATAGTTTTACCAGTTTTTTCCTCGAACACTTTAACAGCGCCAAGGACTTCTGGAAGTATTGATTCAAGGGAAAATTTAGGATCATCAAGCTGTTCGCGCTGAAATCCAAGATGACCGCCCGCCTTGGGGCCTTCCACAACAAATGCGTCGGGAATGTAGTCGAATTTGGATATCCATTTTTTGCAGATGATTGAAGCTGCTCTTCCAGACGAAACGATAGGGACTAATTTAGTCTTAGCACCGTCTACAAGATATTTGGGAAGATCTAAAGGCAGTCCGGCGCCGGAAAAAATAACATCAACGCCTTCTTTTACGGAAGTGCTCACCTGTGCTGCGAAATCCGTCAGAGCAACCATGATGTTTACACCGACGATGCCGGAGGTTTTAGCCTTGGCCTTTCGTATTTCGTCAGCGAGTGCTTCGCTTTGTGTCTCTGGCGCACTTTTGTTAGGCTTTGAGCTGGTAAGGCCTATCATTGCAGCAGCAATAACGCCTATTCCGCCTTCTTCGGCAACAGCTGAAGCGAGACCGGAAAGAGATATTCCTACACCCATTCCGCCTTGGACGATGGGCACTCTGGCAACTAGGTCGCCAATTTTAAGTTGGGGAAGCTTCATTACTAAGTTCTCCTGTCTATATATTTTGATAAACTGTTCAAATAGTGAACTAAAGTTTATAAATTCTTCTCTTTTTTCAAGTAATTTGCAAGCCTTTTCAGGTCTGATGCAATGACTTTGAACAGTTTATAGTTCGAGCAAAGTTTTTTCCTGTATGAGCTCTTAAGTCAAGTGTTTTTTACTTTTGAATTTATTGCAGATGATGTTGTCTGTTTCTTTTAAACTTTCAGAATGAAACATTCTTTAATGTATGTATTTGTCTACTATCATTTCTGCAAAGAACATGGAACTGGTAAATGCTGGAGATATTGCATTAAGTACGTGTACACTTTTGTCGTCACTTTCGATCAGGAAGTCCATTACAAGTTCGTTTCGTTTTATGTCCACAAGTTGCGGGCGGATTCCTACTTTAGGTGTACTTTCAATATCATCCGGGCTTAGTTCTTTGACTAATTCTTTTGCATCATTGAAAAAGCAACTGAAAAAATATTTGCGAGGTTCTTCAAAGGCGATGGAACGAAATTTAGGATTTTTCATAAACAGAATCGTATCCCTTAATATAATGCTGAAAGCTTCGCTGTCCAGTCCTGCCAGTATTCCATAGTTTTCTCTGCCGAATGCGGGGATTGCAGTCGGTCCTAAGTAAACGTCTCCGATTGCACTTCTGGTGAAGTGTATGCCTAGGAATGGATTTTTAATGTTCGGGACCGGATAGATACTGCCCCGGATCATATCCGCTTTGTCTTTTTTAAGCTTTTTGTAGATGCCTTTGAAAGGAATAAGCTGGTATCCTTCACCGAACCCGAAATGTCTGGCTACTTTGTCACTGTATGCACCGGCGGAGTTGATAAACATGCCGCAGCTTATTTCTCCTTTATCTGTAATTATCAGATTGTTTTTTTTTGCAGTGATGAAACTTGTTCCGAGCATGAAAGTTACTTTACCGCTTTGTAATAGATCATTGTAGATAGAGTTCATTACTGCGCGCGGATCAACTACTGCTGTGTAGTGTGAAAAAAGAGCCTGTTTACAAGTTTTAGCGTTCGGTTCTATTTGGGAGAGTTTTTCTTCTCCGATCAGTTCTACTTTTGCGCCGTTTGCCGTAGCTCTGTCATAAAGTTCGTGCAGGGTGGGAATTTCAGATTCGTTTTTGGCAACGATAACTTTTCCGCTTTCGAGTAAAGGCAATCCTTTTTCTTTGCAGTAAGCCTTCATTTTAAAATTTCCTGAGAGACAGGATTTGGCGCGTAGGCTGCCGGGAGCATAATAGATACCGGCGTGCAGCACTCCGCTGTTACGTCCAGAGGCATGTTTGGCTACTTCAGTTTCTTTATCAATGATAAGAATATCTTTGTGTCCTCTGGATATCAGTTCTCGTGCGATTGTAAGACCGACGATACCTGCGCCGCAGATCATAATTTCAAAGGTTTTCATTAGGTTATTCCTTTAACATTTATTAGGCGTGTTTCTTTTTTATACATTCTATGCTCCGCATGCTTCGCGGTATGAACACCAATTGCATTGTGCGGAGCGGATGGCTTTAAATTCAGATTCACAGATCATATTATTAATGATGAAAGTTGAAAGAGCTGGAATTTTTGTGCCTATAATATCAATTCTTTCTTCTTCATCCGTTTTGGAATCGAATAGAAATTTTTCGTGGCCGCTTTTTACAAGTTCAACAAGCGCAGCCTGACGGGGCATTACTGATGAAGTTTGATGGTCCATCAATAAATAAAGAGGAAGTTGAAGACTGTCGGCACTTGATTTTATTTTTTCTAAAAAATCGGCAGAGTCGTGATACAGACTTTGCGGGTCTTCCAGTATTGGAGTCCATATTTCTGAATTTTTCCAGAATGATTTGCGGGGCATGTGTAACTGCCCTGTTTTATAATCAATAACGTAGCGGGAGTCGTCACGGCTATCCACTCTGTCAATTCTACCGTGAATTTGTACCGGATATTTATCAAGAGTCAGAATTGCCTGTGCGTCTGACTCCAAAGCAATAACTTTTGTTTGTCCGATATTTTTAAGAAATAAAGTGAGCCTGTTTTTACCAGCATGCTCAAGGGACTTTTTAATGTCATAGGGCAGATTGGGGTAGAGTGAATCCCGTTCCAGACGCATCATGAAAAGCTCATTCAGTTCACTGAAGTTCAAATCTTTACCGCAAATTTCATTGCCTAGATGCGGAGTCAGAAAATCTTTCAGTACTGAATGGATAAGTTCACCGAAACCAGCGCGGTCTCCGTCCAGATCAACCGTAGCGCTTTCTCTCACGTTTGACAGATAGCGGAAAAAGAACAGCTTGGGACAGGTGACATAGCAATCAATAGCTGAAGGCGAGAGCCCCTTGTGTTTAAGCATATCCTCAAGTTTTTCGGCGACAGGTTCTTTTGCTATCGGTGCGGGGATATTCAGTATTGCTCCCACTGGAAAGTTGATTGCTTTCAAAGGAAAGTTTTCGCCGGGAGTGATTATCTTTTTAGCTTTCTGTTCAAGTTTCCAGAGAAGCTGTTCAACAAATCGGCTACGCACGCTTTTTGAATCTAGCAGGCCGGGCTGAACTCCGCTCTGATAAAATATGCACGCTTCTTCACTGCCCATGATAAGTCGATAAAAGTTATATGTAGCAACGCTTTCCCGTTCATGCGAATCTGGAAGGTCCAGCAGATATCTTAGCTGATCCGGCAGAAGCGGATCATAAGGATCTGTTCCGGGAATTTTTTCGTCTACAGTGTCCAGAATGAAAGTACGTTTGAAGTTAAGCAGCCTGCTTTCAAGCATACCAAGTACCTGCATGCTGGAAATAGGGTCCGGTTCAAAGGATACCCGCTGTGATGAAAGAAGCTGCCTGAATATTGAAAAGGATAAAGATTGTCCGAAATTTTCCTCACTGATAGAGCTTTCGCGAAGTTCAGGAATAACTTCATTCATCAGACGGAACAGACATTCCGAGTCGAGCAGGTATCTCTGCCACAACGTTCCGCCGCGTAAACGGAGCATTTCCGCCATATGTTGTAAACTGTCGGCAAGTTCTTCGAGAGTTGTAATTTTTGCAAAGCCGTCAATACAAAGTCCTAGAACCTCAGCTCGCAATTCTTCTGTTGTGTCGGAATTATCAATAAGATTTCCGTTTTCATCGCTGTATACCGGAATAAATTCTTTTGGATCGGCATAAGGTGAACCACTTCTGAGCACTGTTTCCCATTGATGAAAAATTGTTCTCAGCGGTTGTTCGTCATTAATTTCAAGCATTTTTAAGTAAGGGTGCCTGATCAGAGCTAAAATATCTTTCCAGTAATAAGTTTTACCGTTTTTGTTTTCCTGAAGTTTTAAAATGGCTTCGAGAAGACCGTTCAAGGCGGAGCGTTTAAGCGGATAGCCCATACTGATATTTATATCATGCTCGGGCAGATGGTGCATAACGGGCAGTAAAAGCGAAGTGTCCGGCAGAACCACAGCGCATCCTTCATATGATCCGGTGGAAAGCTCTTCACGCATGGCGCAAAGTTGTGAATGCCGATCGAATCCTTCAAAGAATTTTAGTTCGGGCAGGGCGCAACTGCCTTCGGAGATATCGTCTGATACCGCTTCGGCTTTCCAGTTTCGCATCCAGTTACGATGTTCTTTTACTGCGAAATGTCCTTGTTCCCTTAAGGCTAGAGCCGGGTCGCTGTGCCAGATGACCCGCAAATCTAAATTATCCCAGAGATGATGGAAAAATTTATCTTCAACTCCGCTGAGACCATAAAATCCGGCAAGGTATAATTTTTTGCCTTCTAAAATGTTATCCAGCTTATCCAGATTTTGGGACAGATTGCGGTTTTCAAGTCCTGTGGTGGACCAGCCTCTTCGGTCGAGAGCTTCTACATATTTTATAAAAATCAGTTCTATTTCTTCCAGCAGGGCGGCTGCCCAGTCGAGCACTTCACCTTGAAGCATGGACAAGTTGCGGGGTTTAACGTCCTGCCGGAGCATTTCTTCCAGTAGGGAGGCGAGCCTTGTCCCCCAAGGGAAAAACTTTTGCAGATCAACGGGTAGTTTAGATAACAGGCCGGTTGATTCCGCCCGAAGCCCTTCTATTATGTTAAAGAGCAGCCCGACTTGATCAAGTTTGCCGATTTTGCGTGGGAAAGTTCCCGTAAGTTTCGGCATGAGTGAACTTACAAAGTCTGAAAAAGAGTAAATCTCAGGCAGAATGCAAGGTTTCGGAAGATCATCCGAAGCGGCAAGAGCTTTCTTTAAATATCTGGCTGGTCGGTGATGCGGAACAATAACAATTGTATTGCTTAAATCTCCGTCAGATTCATCTATTAAGATAGAACTGAAATTTTCGATGAAATCTTTTTTCCACGAAATAACGGTGAAAGGTGAGCGGGTGGTCATATCGTAACCTCCCGTGTGAACTTTTCATCAAGGTAGACAAGGAGTCCCCGCAATTCTTTTTGATTTCCGTACATTTCTTTCAGCAACCTTAAATATCTTTTAACTTGTTTTTCATTTTCAGGAGACGGAGAGCCTGTTTTGTATTCAACCACCAAAGCATGGTTTTCTTCGAGTAGAAGTAAATCCGCGCGGTGTGTTTCACCTTTGCGGTCCATAATGGCGACTTCCGGTCTTCCTCGTTCAATGGCGGCGCGCACATCTTCAACGGATATTGCCCAGCTTGTCATGCTTGCAACTTCGGGAATTATTTTTTCGCGTTCATCGGCAATGGCGGGAAATTGTGCAAATGCCGCTTCGGTGCTTCGTAAGCTGTCCGCTTCATTGTCGCCAGTGAGGATAAGATTTTCCATAGCCTTATGTGCAAGTTCGCCACGCATACGGGCATCGTAGGAATAGTCTTCTAAATTATGGCGGTAAACTCTAAGTCTTGGAAGCCATGCCATAAGTTCCGGCGATTGCAGTTCAGAATATTTTGAATCGCTCACAGGATCTGTGCCTGTCTGGTTGAGGTCTTCCTGTTCAGAATTATTTTCCTGTGGAGATTCGTTTGCTGTTGATAAAGATTCAACCTTTACAGGAGCGGTTCCGTGTTCCAGCAGTCCCAGATCATTAAAACGCCCTTCAAGTATTGTTTCAATGGCGGAAAGGGCCGGAGTTACGCTTTTAACTTTTTCAGACGGCAGGAATCCATATAGTTCATCTCCTGCTCTGGTCCATGCAACATATAATAAGTTGAGTTGTTCAGTGAACATGCGGGTGCGGTTTTCGTAATAAGTATCGCCCAGAGCGCTGCTCATGGGGGTCAGCAGAATTTTACCGTCCACTTCAATGTCGGTGAACGTGGTATCTGATCCTGATACCGCCCAGTTGTGAAAGGGAACGATAATTACTGGGAATTCAAGTCCCTTTGACTTGTGGATGGTCATGATACGTACAGCATTGACTGATTCAGGGAGAGGCACTTTTTCTTCTGCGGATGATATTTCCCAGAAATCGAGGAAAGCGGCGAGTGATGTGCCGCGTTTTTCTTCCGCAAGGTGAACGACTTCCAGAAATCTGCGAATATAAAGTTCGTCCTGCGGGCTGTTTTCTATGATTTGGAAGCGTGAAATCATCTCGCTTGCAAGATCGTAAGGAGTCATCAGGCCGGATTTGCGCAAAAATGGCGAAATGTGATAATTCCAGAAGTCAGGGAATTTTTCTGAGAAACGGCGGTAGAGCGGGCCTTTATCTCTTGATCCCAGCCAATTGACGATTTCTTCATTAGAGATAGCCGAAATGCGTTGGAAAACTTCCTTCCCGCAAATAAATTCCAGAAAAGCAAGATCATCTTGCGGATAATCGAGAAATTTAAGCAGTGATACAATCTGCCGCACAACTGGATGACGGTCGAGCTGAAGGCTGTTTTCAGTAATCACCGGAATTGCTTTTTCCACCAGCCAGTCACAGACAAGCTGGGCATGTCCGTTGGAGCGGACAAGTACGCATATGTCTTTGTATTCTCTGCGTGGGCAAAGGTTATCCATAAGTATGTTGAAATTACGTTTTGTTTCAGCTTCTATTTCTGACGAAGTTTCAGCAAAAAGTTTTAGCAGTTTAACATATCCACCTTCGCGGGGCTGATCGGGCGGAAGTTGTTGCGAGGCTCCTTCAAAGGATGAAACAATTTTTTCTGCAAGTTCTGTCTGTTGATCTTCCGGTCCGTTCGGATAAAGAATTTCTGCTAAATCTGTTGCAACGTCGTAATCGGCAAGAGCGTCAAAGAAAGAGTTGTTGAACTCGATAACTTTTTCAAGGCTGCGCCAGTTGTAATCAAGGTGTCCGGGGGTAAACTCTGAGAGTGCGGCAAGTTCCGGTTCGTCTGCTATTTCATCAAAAAGCTCAGATCTTCCGCCTCGCCAACTGTAAATAGCCTGTTTAACGTCGCCCACATAGAACAGACTGCCGTTTTTGGATAAACATTCGACAGCGAGCGGGATCATTGCGTTCCATTGCGCAAGACTCGTATCCTGAAATTCGTCAACAAGCAGGTGATGCAATCTCGATCCCATGCGGCAGAATGCATCCGGCAGGGCTTCACCATTTTGCAAAACATATGATGCTACCCGTGGGAGTGATGAACTGAGCAGCATTCCGTGAAGGGATTGATATTCAATGATGTCATCACGAATTTCTTCGACAATTCTTACGAACGGGGCAAGTGCATATGCTCCGCGTAAAATCATGGCTTGGTCGCGGTAAAGTGTGTGTTCTTTTTTCAGATCTTCGTAAATTTTTTCATGGAACGAGTTTATATCGCCTTTGGATTTTTTATTTACGCAATCCACAAAGCTTTCTTTTGAGAGCATTGTAGATTCTTTAGGTTCTCCCATAAAATCAAGAGATGCTGCGTGGGCCAGATATTTAAGAAGATGGCTTGAGGCGGCGATGCTTTCATTCTCTATTAATGAAGACATGGTAGAAACGGCCTTCATAAATTTATCAAAATGGGATTGAAGCAGTCCGGCTATTTCTTCCTGATCGGTAAGCCTTTCGCCTGGACATTCAAGAACGTGTTCAAGAATCCTGATCAGTCTGAACCGCATCTGTTCAGCCAGCCAGAACCCTTGTTTGTTTTCTTTGATAACAAGGCTTTCAACCGCATCATCCATCAATTTTTTGCGATATTCGTCACCTTCTTCACAGTGGGTCAGAAATTTATTGAAGTTCGGTTCAAAAAGGGTGGCAGGGTCGAAAAGTAGTTCAAACTCGGGACTTAATCCCAGCTCAAGGGCAAAAATGCGGACCAGCAGATTCAGCAGACTGTCGATGGTTCGGATGTTGAGCCTGTTGTAACGCTGCAAAATGGGCATCAGCTGTCTCTTGGCCGCACCGGGAGTCCAGTCACTACCGAGCCCGTCACCTTCTATGTCCAGCGCTCTGTTCTTTAAGGAGCGCACGACCCTTTCTTTCATTTCAGCGGCGGCTTTATTGGTGAAGGTTACAGCCATTATTTCCGGCCAGCAGTACCCTTTGGCCTGCGATGATTTGCAGACGGGAATTGAATCTTCTTCCTGTGATCCGGCAAGAAGAGATAAAAAGCGTGCGGTAAGTTCGTAGGTTTTACCTGATCCGGCGGAAGCTTTAACCTGTTTGAGCATTATGAGAACCTTTTAAGCTGTTGAGTTATATTGTCTCAGTTTGCTGGTTTAGCACGCGGGACGTAATTTTTCCTTCCATAATAATAATAAGTACGGCTGAAACGATAAGCATACTTCCGAGATATCCGGTCCAGTCGAAACTTTCATCCCACCACCACCAAGCGAGTATGGCGGCCATTACCGGCTCAATTGTCGCAATGACGGCCGCATTTGTAGCCTCAAGCCACCGCATACCTGCATAATAAAGGGTGTATGACACGTAGGTACAAATTACCGCAAGTGTGATAATACATATCCAGGAAGTGGGCGTTTTGTGGTGAAATTCGAAAAAGGGAAGCAGCCCTGCCGCTCCGATTGGAAGAGCGTATAGAAAAATAGTCGGAGTTGTATAGCGGGAGAAAAATGTTTTGCCGAAAATGAAATAGAGTGCATAGGCAAACCCGGATGTCAGGCCGCACATAAGGCCGAACCATGTGAAGGTTAATTCTTTTCCGGTTCCGAAAATTTGAGGCCCGAGTGATACGCAGACAACTCCGATAATTGTCATGGAAAGGGCGCATAATTTAATCGGTCCCATTTTTTCGCCGAGGAAAAGCCATGACATGAATGCAACCCATGCCGGGGCCGTATAAAGAAGAACCGAAGCAAGAGCGGCGCCGACTCCTTGCACCGCAAGCTGATAAGAACCGTAAAAAACGGTAACTCCGACTATCCCGAAGCATACTACAAATGGTATATCTTTGGTGGCAATTTTGAATGCGCGTATACGGTATGCATGGACAGCGAAAAGTATCCATGCGAAGAGAGCTCTCCAGAATGCGTTTTCCAGCGGGGGAATTCCTTGTTCAAGCGGGAATTTTGAAACAGGCCCGATGAGGCTCCACATGACTGCAGCTATAAGTATTAGTATGCACCCTCTTAAGTTCACGTGTGGCCCTCTAATGTTCTGGTTTGATATTAAAAAATAGTAGTTTTATTTTAAATTTTATAGTTGGATTGAGTTTCAAAGTTGTATGCTCTTTCCCTCGCATCGTCAAAGACCTATCGCAGGATAGAGGCGTAAAACGTCAGGAGATTAATTGTGGATAATAAGAATTTAAAAGAATGTTCAAAGGTAGTTGCAACGGAAAGTGATGAAGGGTTGCGGCTTGATAAATTTTTGATTGTGTTACTTCCCGAAACAGGTTTGCGCCAGCGCAGAAGAATTGTTGAAAATGGTCTGGTTACTGTAAATGGACGGAGCGCAAAACCCAGTCTTAAAATGTTTACGGGCGCAGAAGTCGTACTGTTTGAAAGAACCGACGCGACCAGCACCGAAGATATTCTGCCGCATCTTTCTATCATCACGGAGACTGACGACTATGCCGCAGTCTTTAAACCTGCTGGAATGCACTCAGCTTCGATTGCAGGAAGTATGGAAAGCTCCGCGCAGGATTGTCTTGATGAACTTTTCATGGAGAAAACACCGATTCTGGTCAACAGACTGGATCATTCAACCTCTGGAATCTTGCTGGTAGCATTCGGGCATGAACAGGCCCGGTTGTTTAAAGAGTATGAAGAGGAAGGAAAAGTCGAGAAAGAATATTTCGCCAGAGTTGTCGGAAATCCTGATTCTGAGTTTGTTGTCAAAAAAGAATTGGATACGGATTCACGTACTGTAACTAAAGTGCTGAGCGAAGATGCAGAAAGACTCCGCTGGAGTTATGCTGATCGCGTTGCAGATCTCGGTAACGGCATTACGCTTGTGAAAGTCAGGATTGCAAAGGGCGCGCGCCATCAAATAAGAGCGCATCTTGCATACGCAGGATTCCCGATTGTAGGTGATACTGTTTACGGTACAGCATCCGCTGACGGCAAAATGTATCTGCACAATCACCTTATTTCTTTTAAAGGTTTCAAGGCCGAGTGCGAACCTGATTGGGATTAAGTTAAACAGTTTTTATTATAAAAGAGAAAGTCCCCTTGGAGCTGTGTGCTTCAAGGGGACTTTTGTTCTTTTCGTATATCCAATCTTCTACATCAATAAAGCCTTGGCAAAATCAGCACCGTTGAAGGGACGTAAATCTTCCATTTTTTCCCCGAGCCCTATGAAGGTGATGGGGATTTTGTGCTGCATGGTCACGGCAATCATGATTCCGCCTTTTGCTGTTCCATCGAGCTTGGTGAGGATTAATTCATCCACTCCGATTGCTTCGTTGAAAAGTTTTGTCTGAGACATGGCGTTCTGACCTGTTGTTGCGTCAATGACCAGAATGCTGCGGTGCGGCGCTTCGTCGTGCTTTTTACCGAGAACTCTTCTGATCTTGAGTAGTTCTTCCATCAGGTTTGTCTTGGTGTGCAATCTTCCCGCTGTATCAAGAAGCATGAGGTCATAGCCGTTTTTAACTGCGTAATCGATGGCTTCATATGCGACTGCGGCTGGATCGGAACCCTCGTCTTTTGCGAAGAAGCCTGCCCCGACACGTTTAGCCCATATTTCAAGCTGTCCGATGGCTGCGGCGCGGAATGTATCACCTGCGACGATGAGAACTTTGCGGCCCTGCATCTGTTCGCGATGGGCGATTTTTGCAATGGTAGTTGTTTTACCGACACCATTCACCCCGATCATCATTACGACTTCGGGAGGGTTGAAAGCTTTAATACGTTTGGGAACTTTGAATATTTCGTCAAGTTCTTCACGAAGAAGATCTTTGAAGTTTTCCGGGTTTGTTTCTCCGCTATTGCGGATTCTGGTTTTCATGCGCTCTACAAGCTCGGAGGTTGCTTCGAAACCAACATCCGCCATGATCAGAATTTCTTCAAATTCTTCCCAGAAATCGTCATCAAATGCACTGTGACTTGAAAGAAGAGCGTCAAGGCGTTTGGTAATCTGTTCTCTTGTTTTGGACAGTCCTTCGGAAAGTTTAATAAAGAGACGGCTTCGTTCATCTTCTTCATCTTCCAGTTCAAGAGCGAGAGCTAGACGGTACTGCAATTCAGAGCGGAATTCGTCAACATGTTCGTAGTCCATGTCGTCGAGCCATTCTTTAAAGCGGGAAACAAAATCTTCAGCTTCATCTGCGGGAGCTTCAAGAGCTTTAAGCAGGAATGTCAGACGGTCCCAGAGGTCGTCTTCGGCTGTGTCGATTCCGTCGAGGATAAGATCGAGCCATACGGACAGGCGCGGATCAGCTTGCTGGAGAGCTTTGGTGAGATCGCGTTGCCATTGGGGCTTGTCGGCATCAGATTTAGTTTCTGTTGCCATGACAGGTTCTATAATTCTTGCTTTACCGGCAGATTCAGGAACAACAACTGTTTCAACTACTGGAGCAGATACAGGTTCCTGAGTTGGTTCCGGTTCAAATATTTTTTCTGGCTCTGGAGCTACAATAGTTTCAACGACTGGGGTTGAAACAGGTTCTGGAGCTGGTTCCGGCACAGGTGTCGGTGTAACTTCTGCCTTGGGTTCGGGCTCAACTACTTTTTGTGGCGCAGGAGGTTCTTGTGGTGCAGGAGCTTCCGGCTCAACTTTTTGATCGAGCTGGTCCGCTTCACCTAAATATTCTTTGAGAGCTTTCGCGGCTCTTTCTTCCGGGCTTACCCATAATTTTTTTACTTTAGAAAAGAATCCCATTGAAATCCCCTTTAAAATCTATTTTGAACAGCGGAAGATAGCGCAGTCGGAGCCGATACGCAACTATCCATAGGTTACGACTTCGTTTGTTTTTATCAATGTGATGGCTTACCCTTTTTTAAACTATATATATAGTGTGAAACAAGTTTGTTGAAATTTACTCATCTTACATATACATCTGTGCAAAACGCAATTAATGGAGACTTTTTATGAAAAGAACATGCATAAAGGCAGCTTTGAATGCGGAAAGCCCAGTATCCGAGATACTTATCAAAGGATGGGTCCGTACTAAGCGTGATAGTAAAGGGTTTTCATTTCTGGAAGTAAACGATGGTTCCTGCATCACGAATATTCAGGTTATCATTGATCATACTCCTGAAATAGAAGCTGTTCTGGAACATATATATACCGGAGCTTCTGTCAGTGTGGTTGGAGAGCTTATCGAGTCTCCGGGTAAAGGACAGAAGTGGGAAGTTCGCGGTAAGTCAGTTGAATTACTGGGTGTTGCTGATCCGGAAACATTCCCGCTCCAGAAAAAACGCCATTCAGATGAATTCTTGAGGACAATAGCTCATCTTCGTCCTCGTACAAATAAATTCGGAGCTATGTTTCGCATACGTTCCGAGCTTTCCTTTGCTGTACACCAGTTTTTCCGCGATAAAGGGTTCTTCTATGTTCATACCCCTATTATCACCGGTTCAGATTGCGAAGGTGCAGGAGAAATGTTCAGAGTTACTTCTCTCGATCACGACTCACTTGCCAAGCTTGGCAAAGCGGAGCAGGGCGCGAATGATTTTTTCGGGCAAGAGTCCCATTTAACCGTATCAGGACAGCTTTCAGCAGAAATGTATGCGTTGTCACTTGGTAATGTTTATACTTTTGGGCCTACTTTCCGTGCTGAAAAATCCAATACGCCGCGCCATGCAGCTGAATTCTGGATGATTGAACCTGAGATGGCTTTTGCCGATCTTGAAGATAATATGGATCTCAGTGAAGAGATGGTTAAATATCTCATCAGTCATATTCTTGATAAGTGTGCAGATGATATCGAGTTGTTTGCTAAATTTGTTGACAAAACTTTGATGGATACTCTTAAGAATATTTCAGAGAACACTTTCGAACGCGTTGCTTATACTGACGCAATTGAGCTTTTGAAGACTTGTAAAAAAGCGAAAAAATTTGAATTCAAGCCTGAATACGGTCTTGATCTGCAAACTGAACATGAGAGATATCTCACTGAAGAGCATTTTAAGAAACCGGTTATTGTATATGATTACCCTGTCGAAATTAAGCCTTTCTACATGCGCCTGAATGATGACGGTAAAACTGTTGCCGCCATGGATTTACTGGTTCCTAGAATCGGTGAACTTGTAGGTGGTTCCCAGCGTGAAGAAAGACTTGATGTGCTTGAGCGCAGAATTGTAGAGACGGGAATGGAAACAGAAGATTACTGGTGGTATCTGGACAGCCGCCGTTTCGGAACCGCGCCGCATGCCGGATTCGGAATGGGCTTTGAGCGCATGCTTATGATGCTCACCGGAGTTACGAATATCCGCGACGTAATACCTTTCCCGAGAACTCCTAAGAATCTTGAGTTTTAGATTTTAACTTGGATATTACTCGTATCCCCCTTCTATATATATAGAAGGGGGATACTTTTTTGGTTAGCTTATTTTAAAGGCATAAGCAGCAAAGTAACTAACTGCTCAGGTTTAGTTGAATTAGGGTCATTCATATATTGTTCGTAGCAAGGGCCTTCAGCATGTTCCATGCCGCTTGCCGGCAACCATTTCATATAGAACTCCACCCATGAATCATGAAGGGTGTCGTAAGGTCCGAGGTGTGTGGTTACGGCGAACTTGCCACCCGGCACATCTTTAAACTTTACCACTCCTGCATTGTCCGACTCATTGTCTACGGTAATGCATGCTTCGGAGCGCAGTTCTGCCGCAGGAACTTCTTCTGGGTTATCGTGGTATATTCCGAAAAATCTTGTGCGTTCATTGTAAATACCGTTCGGTCCGGCCCACCCGCAAAGTTTGCCCCAAGCTTGATCAACTTCAGTGTAGGGGCCGACATGTTCAACATAAGCAAGCTTCATAGGGTCAAGGGTCCAGATTTTTACGTCCATTTCGTGCTCCGTTAAGTTAAAGTTATATTAATAAATGCCTAAATAAATTTCTGTAATCAAATCCTTCGGAGCTGTGTCTTCAGGGGTATTTATGTATTTTTCAAAGGAAGGAATGTTGTTTTTTAGCTGATAGCTGCTTGTAGGAAGCCATTTTCCGTAAAACTCCCGGTACGCACTTTGAAGCCCTTCGTAAGGTCCGTAGTGAGTTCCGACAGCGTATTTACCGCCGGACACTATTTGGGTTCCGATTTCCCCTTCCGGCATAATACTGCCAGAGGTGCTGATACTCGCATCATATCTTATTTTACCTAGCGGCGTTACAGACGGATCGTCATAGCATATCCCTATAAACTCAGTCTGAGAGTTCAGCAGTTTTTTTAGAGCAGCCCATCCGCAAAGTTTCTCCCATGCTTTTCCAACTTCAAAATATGATCCGATATGCCGGATGAAAGCTACAGATATATCCTCTCGTTCGCGGACGTCGACTTTAAGAGTTATCGGGGAACCGTTTATTGTCAGTGTCTTCGGTAAAGGGGCCGGGGAATAATAAATTCCACTGCTTACACGTGGACTGGCGAGTTCTCTAGATTTTAATCTGTAGTCGCTGGGTGGCAGTCTAAACATTTTTTTGAATGCGCGACTGAATGTTTCAGGTGATTCATATTGAGCATCAAGGCTGATGTTAATGATGGTGTCATTTTCATAACAAAGTTTATAAGCTGCTTTTTCAAGTCTGAGCCGACGGATATGCTCTTTTAGACTTTCGCCGGTCATACCTTTGAATATCCGGTGAAAGTGCACGATTGAAAAACAAGCTGCTTCTGCCAGTTCTTCTGAGGGAAGTTCCAGGTCCAGATTTTTCTGAATATAGAGCAGAACGTCCATCATCCGTTCATTATATGGCTTCATAAGATTCGACATGAATAATCCTTAATATTATTATGAGCTTTATTGCATGACATTTTTTATCATTTTGAATTTGTCTTAAATCAATGTTCTAAGAATTTGAATGTAAAAAAGACATTCCGGTTGCTGAATTTACAGGTATCGGTTTAATCTAAGCATATGAATAAGTTTAAACGAATCTCACTTTGCATTGCTGTAATCCTTCTTTTTACTTCATGTAATTCAGTCAAAAAGATCACAGGAAATCCCTGTGTCAGCAATTCTACAACGAATACGCAGAGAGTTGTTGATTCTGCCGCGTGTGCGGTGAAACAAATGAGACTCGATCTGGATGGTCCGACGATTGATTACCTGCTTGAAACTTCAAGAGCTGTTTTCATTTTTCCGGATGTGTACAAGCTCGCTTTTATGATTGGAGCCGAGGGCGGGGCAGGTGTGCTGTGTGCAAAAGACAGCACCGGTTTTTGGAATGGCCCGGCTTTTTATACACTGGCAGGCATAGATATCGGAATTCAGGGAGGAGTGGCCGGTAAGACCATAATGATATTCCTTATGAATGATGAAGCGCTGGAGTCAGCCATTGCAGGAAAGATCGATTTATCGCTCGGAGTTGATCTTGCCATAGGTCATCTCAATGATCAAAGACACCGGGGAGTTTTGATTTCGAAGGAAATGTGTTTCCACTGGTTTATCAAGCCGGGGCTTTTTTCGGTTTTTCATATCGGACCGGCTCACTCATGGTCGGCAAAGAAAGCAACAAGGCTTATTATGGAAAACCCATCAGTGTTAAAGAGTTGCTCATGACTCACGAGCATGACAAACCGGAGGCGGATGTCCTTTTTAACGTGCTGATGGGAATTTAATTCAACCTTCTTGGATGTTGTCCATGACCTTCTTCCGTTCTTTTGTATATTGGAGAAGGTCTTTACATATAAATTGTGTGCTGTGGTAAAAAGCAAAAAATTGTACCATCTTCTGAAGGTAAAAACGTCTGGTAACACCTTCTTTACGTAAGGCTTCAAGTCTTTTCAGAGCTGCATCGAACGCGTTTTGCAAGGCCTCTTCATCAGGTGTTTTTCCTGCACTTATGGCTCGCATTGACTCCGCGGATACTTTTGAAAGAGTTCGCAGTTCTTCCTTCATTATGATTTCGTATCCCTCACCGTGAACATTATTAAGAGCGTGGAGCATTGCCCGCAGGTGAGATCCGCTTTTTTCCAGAGTCCGCACTTTTAAACCGAGCAGATCAGTGTCTTCTATATATAGAAGGCTTTCATGTCGCAAAACCTTCATGTAGGTTGCACGGTTAAGGGCTACCTTGTTATTGAAAGAGTCGAGCATTTCGGTATCAAGCTCAGTTTGCTTGTTAAGAAAGCTTTCCATCAGTGCTTCATAATGGTCGGCGCATTCAGAAAATTGGCTGCACAGACTTCCTTTTAAAGAGTCAGCCGCTCTTAAGGGCCAAATTAATACACTTACCAGAAAAGCACTGGCAACTCCGATAGAGATTTCCACTACTCTGAACAGCCCGAATTCTATACGGTGGGCTTGTCCCAGACTTGCGAGAGTAACGATAGTGGTTGTAATTGCGGCCATGCGGTAGCGTTCGTTATATCTTGTCATGTATGCACAGAAGCCGACTGAAACAAAAAGGGACAGAAGCGTCATAGACGGAGTTTCCGGGAATACGACTATGCAGAGTATGCCGATAAGAGCGCCGATGGCTGTGCCTGAAAAGCGGTACCAGCACATTCTGATGGAGTCCGCAACATTGATCTGCATGACAATTACCCCTGACAGGGCGGCCCAGTATCCATAACTAAGATCGAAAAGGCTTGCAGCTGTATAGGCAGTAACTGCGGCGATACCTGTTTTTATGCCGTGTTTAAGATGGGATACTTGTGAACGAGGGTCGGATATGCTCATTAGAAAACCTTGAATGTGGTTAGTTGTTAGTGTGACTGACTCTCAGAGAGCCTCGCTTCGTGTTGTTCATTATGTATAGCAACATCAGCAATAGCAAGTGTGAGAGTGTATCATCTAATTGTATCAACAATAATTCAAAAACCTGTTGACGTGGAGACGCGATTCTCATAGAACCTCTTTCTCGGGTCGGCAACGGCTGAACGCCACAGCATCTCCCGGGATTTTTTTTGACTGACC
>NZ_JAEINN010000021.1 GCF_016342405.1 Maridesulfovibrio ferrireducens
GAGAAGCTGTAAAGTTAACGCAGCTTATCCTTTATGCAAAGTTCATTAGAGTTGCACTTGCGAGTTGAATTCAGGAAATAAAATAAATAGAAAGGGTTTGTGAGTATAGCCGTTGCTTAGTACTTTTGTTATGGTTTAAAAATATTTTTGTAATCTGTAATAATAACCCTCTGCCGCCCCTTTTCAGGTGAGAGGACGGGAATTCCCTGATGCGCTTTTCCTTAAGAAGAAAAATAATCACGATTGCCTGTGGAGCTGCAGTTATTCCCATTGTGGCAATGCTTGTTCTCATCAATATTTTGGAATCCAGCTTAAGCGAAAGTGTCGCTTCGGAAATTCACACTCTTATAACATCCCATGTTTCTCAGGTAACCAGTGATCTTTACGAGGAATGTCGGACTTCGAACGAGTTGCTTGTGCTCGAAACGAAGCGGGCTGCAAAGGCCTTGCAGGCAATGATTGACGAGGGCGGCGACATCAGGCTTTTGAAAAAAGAATCGGAATGGTCGCTTGTCAATTCGCGAGTAAAAGAGAAAAAAATTACCGTTCCTGTGCTTATGATCGGTGATTATAGTTTGACTTACGGTAAGCGCAAAAATGAATCACTCCCTCTTTTGGTTGAAGCCTCTGAAATTTCAGGAGCCTATTGTACCATTTATCAGCGTGTTAATCCTGAAGGGGATATGTTGGTTGTCGATACTACTTCTAAAGTAAAAAAAGAAAGCATGGGACTTGGCAGTATCTATTATTCACTAAGTGCAGAAGGGAAAAGAGACTCTATTATTGATGAGATCCTTTCCGGACGGCCTGTAAGTCGACATTGTGAAGAGGATGATGGCATCAAGTTTCTTGCTTATTCCCCTCTTCGGGATCAGGCAGGGGCTGTTGTGGGTATGCTTAGTGTCCACATGCGAGACGATATTTCTGACAATCTGCACAAGTCTATTCTTAAGACCTCTATTAATAAATCCGGTTTTGTCTGGGTTCTCGGTACCAAGGGAAAAAATCGTGGAAAATATATTCTATCGCATTTCAGCAGCCCTGAAGAAGAAGCAGCATTAAAAACCGGTCAGCAACACGAGGCTTTTGTCACAGAATTGATTTCGCAAGCAATTAACGCCGGAGAAGGTAAGCTGCTGACTAAGGAATATCTTTGGAAGCTGGGCTCTGACGATGAAGGGCGGATGAAACTTTCTGTTTACACATATTTTGCGCCGTGGGGCTGGGTCATCGGTTCCGGAGTCTATCTTGATGAATATAACGGTATTCGAGATCGTTTGACCGGGACAATGGCTAAACTTACCCAGTGGCTTGGCATTACGGGTTTTGTACTTCTGATATTGACACTGGTTGTTTCAACGTATGCGAGCGGACTTATCGCCAATCCCATAAGTCATATGGTTGGTATCTCCAAAATGATTGCAAACGGAGATATTTTCGAAGCCAAGCGTTCTATTGAGATGATTGAAAAGGTTTGTCCCAATGCCCGTAAAGCAGCCCGGAATGTCGATCGGCAGGAGAATCTTGATGAAACTGGGCAACTTTATCTCGCGGTCAGGGATATGGTCGAGAACCTCGGTTCCCTTGTGGGACAGGTTCAGCGCTCAGGAATTCAGGTAACGACTTCTTCTACGGAGATTGCCGCTTCGGCTAGACAGTTAGATATGACTTTTAATCAGCAGGCTTCTGCAACTACTCAGATAAGCGCTACCAGTACGGAAATTTCAGCAAATTCGGGCGAATTGGCCGGAACCATGCAGGAAGTTACAGCTTCTGCTTCAAACATGGCTCTGTTGGCGCAGGAAGGGCAGGATGGGTTGAAGACCATGATTAGAATCATGAATGACCTGAGCGTTGCCACTTCAAGTATCACTGATAAATTAGCCGGAATTAATGAACGGGCAAATTCTATTGAGGGGATTGTCGGGACAATCACAAAAGTTGCTGACAGGACAAATTTACTTTCCCTGAATGCGGCAATTGAGGCTGAAAAGGCAGGAAAGTTCGGACAGGGTTTCTCCGTTGTTGCCGGAGAGATAAGGCGGCTTGCGGATCAAACTTCTGTAGCGGCTCTTGAAATTGAGAATATGATCGGTAACATGCGTGTTGCTGTTGATTCAGGAGTTGTTGAGATGGATCGTTTTGCTGATGATGTCCGTTGCGGAGCCGGAAAGGCCGTAAAGCTTGGAAAGAAGCTTGATGGAATTATGATGGGAGTTCGAGACCTTAATCCCAGAATCGAGTTGGTGAATGACGGTATGTCCGCACAGGCCGAAGGCGCGGAACAGATAAGCGAGGCACTGGGGCAACTTTCAGATACGTCAACTCATACTTCCGAAGCCCTTGGAGAGTTCAATCGGGCTGCATTTCAGCTTAATGAGGCTGTTCAGGGGTTGCGCGATGAAGTTTCGCGTTTCAAGGTGAGTGAGTAATGCTCGTTCTTACTTTCAGAATAGGACAATACGCTTACGGACTTGAAGCCCGCTTTGTCGCTGAGGTCGTTCCACCGACTATTTATAAAGAACTTCCGCGTTCTCCGGGGTATGTTAAGGGAATATTTAACTATCGTGGTACAATTACACCTGTTGTGGATCTTTCAATGCTTGCGACTGATACGGCTTGCAAACCTTTGATGAGTACCCGGGTAATTATTTTAGATTTTGCTGATATTGATTCTGCTGAAGAGCGTGGTGAAAGGTATCTGGGTTTGCTTGCGGAAAATATAACTGAAACTGTAAAACTTTTTGATTCGGATTTTGAATCTTCCGGCTTAGAAATTCCTGATGCTCCGTGGCTTGGAAAGGTTGCGAGAATTGAAGGTGGTATGCTTCAACTTATTAAACCGGGCAAACTGCTTTCTGAAGAGTTGCGGACAGTTCTTTTTTCCAAGTCAGAAATAGAACAGGTTGATGGTTAAAATATGAATCTTGAGCCGTTTCAAAAAATCCTTAAAAGGGCCATGGGCCTTGCTCCGGAATCTCTCGGAAAATCAGGAGTCTGTCATGCCTTGCAGGTAAGGATGCGGGCGGCTGGTTGCAGCGAGTCTGAATATCTGAGGCTGCTTCAAACTGATGAACAGGAAATTTCAGAACTGATTGAAGAGATTGTTGTGCCTGAGACGTGGTTTTTTAGGGATACAAAACCTTTTGAACTGCTTTCAGAAACAGCCGTGAGTTGCCGCAGAGAAGTGTATAAAGTGTTAAGTGCTCCATGTTCTACAGGAGAGGAGCCTTATTCCGCTGCTATGGCTCTTATGGGGGCAGGTCTGTCTACCGATCGCATCAAAGTTGATGCAGTGGATATCAGCAAGCGTGCATTATCCAGAGCTAAAGAAGGAATTTATACCGACAACTCGTTTAGATCAGAATTGCCTGTTTACGCTAAAAATTGTTTTAAAAAATGTGAACAAGGGCGGAAGTTAGTTGATAGGGTTAAGGATGTTGTAAGCTTCTATTCAGGGAATATTGTTGAGGGGGAGCTTCCGCTCGGACAATACGATGCTATTTTTTGCAGGAATTTGATCATTTATCTAGATGAAAGTTCAAGGGAATGTTTAGCTGAACTGTTTAATGAAAGATTGAAAAAGGACGGGTTGCTTTTTGTGGGGCATGCTGAGGCCTTACCGCTTTTTAATAAATATTTCACTCAGGTAAAAAAGTCCGGGGTTTTTGCTTTTAAGAAGACAGAAAAGAAAAGCGTAGACAGGGCAGTTAAGTCTTTCAACTGCATCAAGTCGAAATATCCGGCTTATCCAGTTCGTAGTGACTTGGTTTTGCCTGAACAACGTAAAAAAAGATTAATTAAGAAGCCTTTGATTGATACAGATACGTCTCAACAGCCTGAAAAAATAAAGTTTTCATTAAGTGATGTTAGGCTTTTGGCAGACAGGGGAGAAACCTCAAAAGCCTTGTCATTATGTCAGAATATTCTGGTGAGTGACGGTCCTGAGGCGAATCTTCTGCACTTGTGCGGTTTACTTTATGAAGCACAGGGAGAGCCTATGCAGGCTGAAGAGTATTATGGAAAAGCATTGTATTTGAATCCGCAGCACTTGGATTCTCTGGTGCACCTTGCGTTGCTGGTCGAAACCAGAGGTGATGAACGTAAGGCTGCTCTTCTTCGTAACCGGGTCCGGCGGGCCGAAAAGCAAAATGAGGCCGGCTAATGCTTGATACCTGTTGGAATGAAATAGGTTATGTCGGTGACAGGTCATGTCCAGAGCTTACGAAGTGGAGTCATTGCTTTAATTGTCCGCAGTTCACTCAAGCCGGATTGAGTCTATTACATAGAGAACCTCCCGAAGGGTATCTGGCTGAAAATTCCGTGGCGGTTTCAATTGCCAAAGATGAAGAGGTCGCAGAAACTTCCGGGGCAGTTGTATTTAGAATTTCAAAAGAATGGCTGGCTCTGTCATCACTTGTTTTTGTTTCGGTTCTTGAACTTAGAAAGATACGGCCTGTTCCTCATAAAAGTGGTAAATATTTTAAAGGATTATCAAGTCTTCAAGGACAGATAGTCCCTGTTGTTTCAGTCCGTGACCTTTTGGGGCTTGAAAGGGAATATCTTACTGAAGAAGAAAAAGGGTTCAGAGTTTACAGCAGGTTCATCTGTTTAGATCGGGGACTTGGCCGGTGGATTTTTGAAGCTGACGAGGTTTTGGGAGTGCATCATTACTTTGCTGATGCTTTGCTTGATGCCCCTGCTACCGTTTCAAAAGCTCCTGCTGCGTATACCAAAGGGTTGTTTGATCTTGATGAAAAACGGGTCTCTCTTCTTGATGAAGAGTTGTTATTTGAAGCATTTAATCGCATCATAAAATAGTGGCGGAAATTTTGGACAGCCTGACAGGGAGTATTTAACGTGACGCGCGATATGGGCGATCTTTCCATGCTTGAGCTTTTTCGCATGGAGGCTGAAAACCACACTAAGGTGCTATTCTCGGGCTTGCCCACCCTTGCAGAAGGAGATCACTCCTCTGAACTGGTGGAACCTCTTATGCGTGCGGCAGCGTCCCTTAAAGGCGCGGCGCGCATAGTCGGTCTTGCTGATGCAATAGAAGTTGCCGGAACGCTTGAATCCGTTTTGGAGCTATGCCGGAGCGGGAAAGTTGCGGCTTCGGCAAGTATTATTGAGGGGATGCTTTCAGCTACTGAATTTTTATCCAATCTTGCCGCTGTGGAAGTGGAAGAAATGGATAAGTGGCTTGAGGAGAATAATTCCTCCCGCACGGAAATAGTCTCTTCTTTGCAAAAAGGAAAAGACGTTGAACCTATACCTGTGCCCACGCCTAAACTCGATCCTGAACCTGTTTTTGAACTAGAATCTAAACCCGAAATTTTAGAAGCTTCACCCAAAAAGAAAGTAGCACTGGCGGATGCCTCTATGCTCGATCTTTTTCGTATGGAAGCGGAGAGTCACTCTCAGTCGTTATCTTCCGGTCTGCTTGAACTTGAAAAGAACCAGTCTCCTGAAAATGTGGAACCGCTCATGCGGGCTGCCCATTCTTTAAAAGGAGCGGGGCGAATTGTCGGACTGAACGGAGTCGTTGAACTGTCTCACGCCATGGAAGATGTCCTTGAAGCGTGCCGCAAAGGCGAACGAGTTTTAGTTTCTCAGGATATAGACAGATTGCTTGCCGCAACGGATTTCTTTTCTGAAATGGCTAAGACTGAAGCTGACCAGCTTGAAACGTGGTTGTCTGATAATTCTTCTTCCATGCAGAGCGTTGCTAAGGAATTAGCCAAACCTCCGTCTGTCCAAAGTACTGTTCCAGAAATTTCTGAGCCTCAGGTTGTAGAGCCACCAGTTGTAGAACCTCCGGTTGAACAAGCGCCTAAAGTGGACGTTCCACTTGCAGATCTTTCCATGCTCGATCTTTTCCGCATGGAAGCAGAGAGCAATTCACAGTCACTTACAGCCGGTCTTTTGGCACTTGAAAAGGATCAGTCTGCTGATAAGGTTGAACCTTTGATGCGCGCAGCCCATTCAATGAAAGGGGCTGCCAGAATTGTGGGGCTGACGGATGCAGTTGCTCTTGCGCATGCGATGGAAGATTTGCTGGTTGCCTGCCAGAAAGGTGAAGTTAAACTGACGGCTGACCAAATAGATGTTTTGCTCGCTTCAACCGATATTTACGGAGAAGTTGCCCAGCTTGATACAGATGCTATTCAGGGTTTTCTGACAGATGAGAAGCCCACAATGGATCTGCTTGAAAAAGGACTTCGTGGTGATGAAGCTGAAGTTAAAAAGGTGCTTTCGGAGATAAAATCTGTTCATGCTGACATTGTTTCGGATAATGAAACATCGGTCTCTTTGCCGGAAGTAAATGAAAAAGAAATTTCTGATAAAAAAAATAAGCCTGAAGTTAAAGAATCTGTTTCACCGATAAAAAAGAGTTTAAAAAGTAATGACGCAGTGGTCAGAGTCTCCGCAGGAAATCTTAACAGGTTGATGGCTCTTGCCGGAGAAAGTCTGGTTGAGGCCGGAAGGCTCGGTACTTTTGCATCCTCGTTGCTCAGGTTGAAATCCGGTCAGCGCGATTTGATGAAAGCCTTTGAAAGAGCGGGAGAAAGAGTAGGAAACGGCGAATCTCTGTCATATATAATGGACGAGATAAAGGCTGTTATGAGTGAAAATCAAGTATTACTGGCAACGTATTCCAGTGATTTTGATACCTATCGCAGACGTTCGGATAATATTTCCGGCAGACTTTATAATGAAGTTGTTGCCAGCCGTATGCGGCCGTTTTCCGACGGGGGACGTGGTTTTCCCCGCTTGGTGCGGGATCTTGCCCGTTCTCTTGGAAAAGAGGTTGATTTCGTTGTTGAAGGAGAAGCAACAGCCGTGGACAGGGATATCCTTGAACGGCTTGAGGCTCCGCTGAATCATATAATCAGGAATTCGGTTGACCATGGTATTGAAATGGGACCGGACCGGGTTGCCGCTGGAAAGCCTTCGAAGGGTACCATCAAAGTTATTGCCGGACACAGGGCTGGAATGCTTTTTATTGAAGTGCGTGATGACGGCAGAGGGATAGATCCCGAACGTATCAGAGCCAAGGTTGTTGAAAAGAAACTTGCGCCGGGCAGAATGGCGGCTGAAATGAGTCGCGCTGAGTTGATGGAATTTCTGTTTCTTCCGGGCTTTTCGACCGCAGGAAAAGTCACTGAAATTTCAGGGCGCGGAGTCGGACTTGATGTTGTACACGCCATGGTTCAGGAAGTTGGCGGAACAGTAAGAGCTGATTCTGTTCCCGGTGAGGGAATGTCTTTTTCCATGCAGCTACCGCTGACCCTTTCGGTAATACGCACCCTTCTGGTTGAAATTTCCGGTGAACCATATGCCCTTCCACTAAGCCGTATCAGTAGGATTGCTTCTATTCTACCTGCTCAGTTGAAGCTCGTCGAAGATAGACAATATGTCTCCCTTGATAATTCTAATGTCGGGCTTGTTCCGGCTTCGCAAATTCTTGGTACAGAGACTTCAAAAAAAGAAGAAGAGGCTGTTAAGGTAGTTGTTATCAGTGATCGTATGAATAAATACGGGTTGGTTGTTGATGATTTTATGGGAGAGCAGGACCTTGTAGTTAGGCCGCTTGATCACAGATTCGGCAAAGTGCCCGATGTTAATTCCGTAGCGCTCATGCCTGACGGATCGCCTGTTCTGATTTTAGATGCTGAAGATCTTGTGCGCTCAATTGATAATCTGCTTTCAGGCGGAAGACTCAGCAAAGTCGGTATGGATGTCGTTGATAAAGGTCCGGTTCAGCGAATTCTGGTTGTTGATGACTCTCTTACTGTGCGGGAAGTTGAGCGTAAGCTTTTAACCAATCACGGTTATGAAGTAGATACGGCAGTAGATGGAATGGACGGGTTTAACGCCCTTGCTACGGGTCATTATGATCTAGTGGTTACGGATGTTGATATGCCTAGAATGAACGGGCTGGAATTGACCAGAAAAATAAAATCCGATTCTGACTTGAAATCCATTCCGGTAATGATGGTTTCATATAAAGACCGGGAGGAAGATAAACTGCGCGGGCTTGAAGCAGGCGCGGATTATTATTTTACGAAAAGCAGCTTTCATGATGAAACTCTTTTAATAGCTGTAGAGGATCTGATCGGTGAGGTTATGAAGTGAGAATTGGTATAGTCAATGATATGGCAATGGCTGTGGAAGTCCTGAAAAGAATTGTCAACGGGGCTGGATTTCAAGTGGCGTGGGTCGCATTTAACGGTGAAGAAGCTGTTTTTAAATGCTGTAGAGATGTTCCTGATATCGTGCTGATGGATCTGATTATGCCGGTGATGGACGGAGCAGAAGCAACCCGCCGCATAATGAAGGAATGTCCCTGTTCCATATTGGTTGTTACAGCCAGTATTGAGAGCAATGCTTCAAAAGTATTCGAAGCAATGGGTGCCGGAGCGCTCGATGTTGTTACCACTCCCGAAATGGGAATAGGTGGTGAGCTTGAAGGGGCAAAAAATCTTACTGCTAAAATTTCATTGATCAGAAGATTGCAGGGCGTTGAAGTAGAAAAAGAGGTTAAACCGATTACTGTTGCCTCTTTAAAAAGAACTCCCAGACTGCTTGCAATCGGAAGCTCCACAGGTGGTCCGACGGCTTTGGCAACAGTTCTCGGAGCTTTGCCGGCTGATTTTCCTGCTGCGATTGTCATTATTCAGCATGTGGACGGGAGTTTTTCGGAAAATCTCGCTAATTGGCTTAACGGACAGACGAAATTGGAAGTTAGCCTAGCAAAAAGAGGCGATATTTTACACGCTGGTAAAGTTCTTCTGGCTCCCGGGAACAGGAATATGCTTCTGGGAACGGGCGGGATAGTTCATCTTACAGACGGACCGGGGGAGAGTTTGTATGTTCCTTCGGTGGATATTTTTTTTAAGAGCCTCTGTTGTGCCGGGATACCCGAAGGTTCAGCCGCAGTTCTTTTGACGGGAATGGGCGCGGATGGTGCGAAAGGTCTTCTTGAGTTAAGAGAAAAGGGCTGGATGACCATTGCACAGGATAAAGAGAGCAGCGTTGTGTGGGGAATGCCCGGAGCTGCGGTGAAGCTAGGCGCGGCTCGGAAGGTTAGTTCTATTGAGAGTATGGCGCAGGTTTTGATCAGACATTTTAAGTAAACTATTTCACGGAGACTGTTAAATGACAAATTCTGTTATGAATGAAAAGTTGCTGACTGAGCATAAAATCAGCGTACTTTTAATAGATGATCAGCCTATGGTGGGCGAAGCTGTGCGTAGAATGCTGGCCGAAGAAAAGGATATAGATTTTCATTTTGTCAGTGATCCTACTATTGCAATTCCCACTGCCGAAAAGTTGGAGCCGACCGTTATTTTACAGGATCTGGTTATGCCCGAGATTGACGGTATGACCATGGTAAAGTTTATGCGGGCCAATTCAAAACTTAAAAATATTCCCCTGATTGTGCTTTCCACCAAAGAAGAAGCTACCACTAAAGCTGAAGCTTTCGCTCTCGGCGCAAATGACTATCTGGTTAAATTGCCGGACAGAATCGAACTTCTCGCACGCATAAGATATCATTCAAAAGGTTACATCAACCTGCTTCAGAGAAATGAAGCGTATAAACAGCTCCTTGAAAGCCGGGATGCCATGCGTAAAGAGCTGGCTGTTGCGGCTGATTATGTAACGTCTCTTTTGCCTCTCCCTGTTGCGGAGGGAGAAATTCAGGCCGATTGGAGATTCCTTCCGTCAGCTTCTCTCGGCGGAGATTCTTTCGGGTATCACTGGCTCGATGATGATCATTTTGCCATTTATCTGCTTGATGTCTGTGATCATGGAGTCGGTTCTGCGTTACTCTCAGTTTCCGCTATGAACGTTTTGCGTTCACAGACTCTTCCCGACACAGACTTTCATAAGCCCGATGAAGTGCTTTTCGCTCTGAATGAATCCTTTCAGATGGATCAGCAGAACAATTTATATTTCACTATGTGGTATGGAGTTTATAAAAAATCAGACCGCACTTTGACCTACTCGAGCGGCGGACATCCACCGGCTTTACTTATGAACGGAGATGAAGTTGCACAGCTCAGAACTCCGGGCATGATTGTGGGCGGGATGCCGGATATGGAATATACCAGTGACTCAATAACGGTAAAGCCCGGAGCTCGCTTTTTCCTCTACAGTGACGGGGTATATGAGCTGAAAAAAGTATCTGACGGAAAAATGTGGGACTTTGAAAGTTTTGTAAATTTTATGGCGTCAACAACAGGCCCGCTCGGCAGTCCTATTGATATGCTTATAGGTCACACCAAAGAACTTCAGGGACGCGAAGAGTACGATGATGATTTTTCAATGGTCGAATTTGTTTTTGAATAGCAGCTTTGTTTTGAGTCACAAAGAGGGTGGAATATGAATATCCGCAAACAGTTCATGATAGGGTGTGTTGTTTTTTGTTTGGTTCTTACTATGGCCATTTTGTTTTTGATTTCAAATTATACCCATAAAACGCTTATGCAGGAATATCGGGGTAAAGCTGAAATCATGTTGCACTCCATGATGGCTGTTCGTAAGCATACCAGCGCAGTGATCCGTCCTAAGGCTACAGAATTGTTGCCGAAGAATCAGTTCATGCCTGAATTACAATCCACTTCATTTACCGCCAACGGGGTTTTCAGTCGCATTCCGGATAAGTTTAAGCATGAACTTTTGTACAAGACAGCTTCAACCAAACCGCGAAATCCTGAAAATATGGCGACTGAGGATGAATTCCTTATAATTGAGGATCTTGATAAGCTTGCAAAGAATGGTCAGCGGCCTTTTTTTGAAGGAATCAGAACTGTAAACGGTGTGGATTATTATGTAATTGCTGAAGGGGAAGCCAACAAGCCCGGATGTATGATTTGTCACGGCAAGCCGGCTGAAGCTCCGCAGTCCATGAAAGACCGGTATCCGGTTGAAAAGGATGGTGGATATTACCGTAAACCGGGGCAGGTGGAATGTGCTCAGCTTGCTTCTATTCCGCTTTCAGCAATGGATGTAGTTGCTAATCAAACCCTTGGATCAGTCCTTTTTATAGGCTTTTTCTTCATTTCCTTTGCCTTGGCATTTTTATTGTTCGGGCTTAATTTAATTTTTAATCCCATTTCCAGAATTACCGGCATTGCTAAATTTATTGCGGAAGGAGACCTTGAAAGCGCTGATACGGCAATCCATAATATGAGGCGGGCCGCTCAGGGTAAATTCTTTGCGGGTAGAATTATGAAATCTGGAAATGAAATCGGAAACTTAGTTCAATCTTTTGAAATAATGATTGAAGGTCTTTCGGATTTGATAACCGAAGTGCGGGATTCGGGAGACAATGTCTCTGTTTCCGGCAGAAAAATAAGTGCGACAGTCGGGGATATTGATTCCGCAGTGACCAGACAGGCAGCTTCCACTAATGAAGTTACGGCAACAAGCAGCCTTATCCGCAAAACATCAAGGAATCTTGTTGATGTAATGGAAGAAGTTGCCGTGAATGCCTCAGAGTCTGCTGATTTAGCAGAAGTGCTTCAAGGTAATATTTCACTGCGTGAGAAATCACTGATTAATCTCGTTAATTCTACAGATAATGTTTCTTCCAGACTTGGAGCCATAAACGAGAAGGCTAATAAAATTAATCAGATTGTAACAACTATCGCCAGAATTGCGGATCATACCAATCTTCTTTCACTTAATGCCGCTATTGAGGCTGAAAAAGCAGGCCAGTTCGGTCAGGGTTTTTCTGTTGTAGCTCGTGAAATCAGAAGACTTGCAGACCAGACGGTTATTGCCGCGGAAGATATTGAATTGATGGTTCGCGATATGCAAAGTGCGGTAAGTTCCGGTGTGATGGAAATGGAAAAATTTAATCACGAAGTCCGTTCAAGTGTCGATGAAGTGGAGAAAATGAGCCTTGACCTCGGGCAAATTGCTGAGCAGGTGAGAGTTCTCAAACCCAAGTTTGCCGAAGTTTCACGGGCAATGGGAGATCAGGCCGACAGTGCTGAGCAGATTAATGAAGCGATGTCTGATTTGAGTGAATCCGCAGTCGGAACCACAAGCTCAATTGAAGAGTTTAAGCGCACTGTTGCCAGTTTGAATTACACTGTTCAGAGTTTAACAGGGGCTGTTGACGGGTTCAGGGCTGTAGAGTCTGACACAGGCAAGCAGTCCGGAGAAACTCCTGAAACTGAAAAGGAACAATCTTAACTGAGATAATTAACACACTTGTAACAATACCGCCTTATTAGAGACAGTTGTTACAGGTATGGTCTGTTCCAAAGGAGATCATTGTGTCAATTGATAAAATATTGGTCGTAGAAGATCATCATGATACTATTGAATTACTGAAATATAATTTGACCTCATCCGGTTTTGACGTTGTTACAGCAATGGATGGGCATAAAGCTCTGGAACAAGCCAGAAATGAAAAGCCTGACCTTATTCTGCTTGATCTTATGCTTCCGGGCATTGATGGGCTGGAGGTCTGCCGCAGGCTTAAACATGAAGCGGGAACGCAGCATATCCCTGTTGTAATGCTTACAGCTAAGGGTGAAGAAGTAGATAGGGTTGTGGGGCTTGAGCTCGGGGTTGACGATTATATCGTAAAGCCGTTCAGCCCGCGTGAATTGGTGCTCAGGGTTAAAGCTGTTTTAAGGCGCGGTTCAGAAGTTGAAACGAAACGTCCCGGTAAGTGGAATCGTGAAGGTCTCGTAGTTGATTTCGAGGCCCATACTCTGGAATGCGATGGAGAGCTGGTGGCTCTTACTGCAACAGAATTTAAGCTGTTTTCAGAGCTATTGCAGCATGAAGGAAAAGTTCGTACGCGTGATCACCTTCTTGATAAAGTCTGGGATACTCATTTTGAGGGATATTCGAGAACTGTTGATACGCATATCCGGCGATTACGTCAGAAGCTCGGTCCATATGCCGACTTTATCGAGACCGTGCGCGGTGTCGGATATCGCTTTAAAAGCTGATTGATCTCAATCTGTATTTTTTCTGAATTTATTATAAAAAAAATCCCGCTTGAAACTAATTTTCAAGCGGGATTTTATATTGCGTATTGAATTTGACTTTTTAGGCTTATTGAACAGCTTTTTTGCTTTTCAACATCGGTTTTTTGATACCGTATTTAGCCAGAACATTTTTCATGCTCTGAGTGCTTTCAGATGATCCGATATGTCTGACAAGGACTCTATGCCATGTTTTAGTTCCGCTTTTGCCTGTCTCAATGGAGGAATCAAGGCCGTCAGTAAGAAGCTTATCTCTAAATTCCTGAGCTTTGCTTTCTGATCCGAAGGATGCAACCTGATACAGATAGTTGAATACCGGAGCGGCGACTGCTTCCGGATTATCCATTTCTACCGGAGGTTCAGGAACTGAGACAGTCTGTTTGGGCTCAGCCGGAGCTGTAACGGTAATTTCTGTTTTTACTACAGGAGTTACTAGTGTCGTTTTTGTTTCAGATTTTGCAACAATTACTTTAATTGCAGGTTTCTGATCAGGCTTAGCAGAGGTTTCAGGCTTTATTTTAAGCTGGTCCATATACTGTAACTCTTCGGGTTTAAGAATACCGCCTTTCACTTCACCTGAGCTGTTTACCGATTGTGTAGGCATCATCATTGCCAGTTCCGGGACGTCTTTTTCCGGCTGATATCCTCTGCCGAGCAGAATTCCGAGTACGAAGAAAGCACATAATGCCGCTACGCATACTGAACAAAGCCCAATGACTTCCGCCACAGTAAAGGTGAAAGTATAGGTCTTTTCCTGAGAGGAATCTGATCCGGTCTTTTTTTTGCGGATAGCCACGAAGTCGCTCCGTTTTGTTGCAGACTTACAGTTAGTTACATTTGTTCCGGCGCGGAAACACCAAGCAGGTTCAAACCATTGGCAAGAGTTTTTGCCACGGCCTGTAACAGGAGGAGTCTTGCCGCGATAATTTCTTTTTCAGCTGAAAGAATATGGTGCATGGAGTAAAATCTATGCAGCGCATTAGCAAGATCTCTCAAGTAATAACTGATGGTATGCGGGCTCATGTATTCACCTGCGCTTTCCACCACATCATTAAATTGATCCAGAAGTTTCATGAGGCCCAGTTCTTCAGTATTTCCTAAGTTGCTCAGAAGGACCGGATCACACGAACCTACTTCGATTCCCTGTTCTGCGGCCTTGCGTATTACTGAGCAGATACGCGCGTGAGCGTATTGCACATAGTAGACTGGATTTTCCATGGTTTTCTGTTTGACCAGATCAAGGTCAAAGTCGAGATGACTGTCGCTTTTGCGAGAGAGAAACATGAAACGTGAAGCATCACGGCCAACTTCGTTGACCACGTCTTTAAGTGTCTCGAATTTTCCGGCACGGGTGGACATTGCAATCTGTTCTCCGCCGCGCAGCAAGTTAACAAGCTGTACGAGGATAACTTCAAGATGTCCTTTTTTGCCGAGAGCTTCAACCGCCGCCTGCATGCGAGGGACATAACCGTGATGGTCTGCACCCCAGATGTCGACGACTTTGTCGAAACCGCGTTTGTATTTATCGTCATGGTAGGCGATATCAGATGCGAAATAAGTCAGGTCCCCGTTTGATTTACGAAGTACGCGGTCTTTGTCGTCACCGAGGTCGGTACTCTTAAACCAGAGCGCTCCGTCTTTTTCGTAGGCCATGCCTCTTGATTTGAGGTCAGCGAAAGTTTCTTCAACTTTACCGACTGAAACAAGACTTGCTTCGGAGAACCATACGTCATGGCGGACATCAAAAGCTGCGAGGTCTTTCTTGATACCTTCAAGAATCTGGTTCATTCCGTATTTGCGGCAGATTGCGATCGAGTCTGCTTCGTCCATTTCAAGAATGGTCGGATTGAGAGCCAGCACTTCTTTGGCGATATCAGTGATATATTCGCCCTTATAAAAATCTTCAGGATCGACAATGTCGCGTCCTTCGGACTGCTGTAATCTTACCCAGATGGAGTTCCCGAGGATAAGCATCTGGCGTCCGGCGTCATTGACATAGTATTCTGCTTCAACGGTATGTCCGTTAAATTCCAGAATACGGACAAGGCAGTCTCCGAGAGCGGCTCCGCGTCCGTGTCCGATATGCAGAGGTCCTGTCGGGTTGGCAGAGACGTATTCAACCTGAACTTTTATGCCTTTTCCTATTTCGGAGCGACCGAAATCAGCACCTTTTTCGAGAACTTCAGGAATGAGGTTCTGCCAGAAGGCGTTGGAAAAAGTAAAGTTCAGGAAGCCCGGTCCTGCAATGTCGACTTTTTCAATATATGGATCATTGTCCAGTTTATTCTTAATTTCTTCGGCAATGGCGCGCGGGTTCATTTTTGCCTGCTTGGAAAGCATCATGGCAAGATTCGCGGACATGTCTCCGAAATTTTTATCTCTAGGGGGTTCGAGAACAGCTTTTTCAGGCCATTCCCAGCCCTTGTTTTCAAGAATGGAACCGAGGACGTTTTGAAGATGAAGTTTGGCTTTCATTATGGATCAAAAATCTCCTTATCTAGATATGGTAAAACGGCTTATCACTTTTCGCCGAGCCTTCCAAGTGCATAAAACAGTGTAAAAAGGGGCCGAGGTGGAATTAAGACTCTTTCATATTTATAAGAAAAGTGTAAATCTCAAATTCAAGCCTTTTAAAAATTAATATTTTTTGCTTTTGCGGAGATCAATTTTGGATCCAGTTATGAATCGTTTTCAGAAGATGAGCTATTCTATTCCGTGGAATATAGCCCTTTTAACGTTAGGTTCTTTTCTGACAGCCCTTGCCATTAAATCGGTTGTTATTTCTAACGCATTTTTACCAAGTGGCATTTCAGGGCTTGGACTTTTAACATATTATATTTTTCCGTCAGTGTCTCCGGGTATGTGGATTTTTTTGCTGAATATCCCGGTGTTCCTTGTGGGCTGGTTTTTTATCAGCCGCCCGTTTTTTTTGTACAGCCTGTACGGAATGATAACTCTTAGCGGATTTATTGAAATTTTGCCGTGGACAGTTAGTTTTGATGATAAATGGTTGGCTGTTCTTGCCGGAGGAGTTGTGCTGGGACTTGGTTCAGGCATAGCGCTCCGCTCTCTGGGGTCAACAGGGGGAATCGGCATTTTGCAGATTCTTTTCCGTGAAAAGCTTGGAGTAAGAGTCGGTCAGTTTTCCATGGGATTTAACGTGGTTGTTTTGGGTATCGGGACCCTCTGGCTAAATTTGAATGATGTTCTTTATTCTTTGGCGATGATTTATGTTTCTTCAGCGGTAATAGACGTTGTGCAGAGATTGTTTAACCAGCGCAAAATGGTCTTGATCATAACGTCTTTTCCAGAGGATGTATCCGGCGCAATAATGACACGGCATGGCCGGGGCACAACCTTGCTGAATGCTCGCGGGGGCTACACCGGGCAGGAGCGCACTGTTGTAATGACAGTTGTTGACTCTTTCAGACTTAAAAGACTTGAAGCGACAATCTTTAATGTTGACCCGGCCGCGTTTGTAATAATCGAATCAACCTTCAGCGTGCTCGGAAAAGGCTTTTCCGTGCCGAGGTAGCTTATGAGTAGAACTATCGCGCTTTTAACTGATTTTGGACTGGATGATCCATATGTCGGTCAGATGAAGGGTGTTCTTGCAGATAAAGCTCCTGATTCCCGGATTATTGATGTCAGTCATGGCATTGCGCCTTTTTGTATTTCTCAGGCTTCTTTCTTTTTAGCAGCGGCGATAAAACATTTTCCTGATGATACAGTTTTTGTCGCTGTGGTTGATCCCGGAGTCGGGAGCGGGCGAAGAATAATTGCCGCAGAGTTTGGTGACACCATTGTTGTTGCTCCTGACAACGGCATTGTAGAGCTTGCCGAGGCGGATTATTGCGGAACTATGATTGTTACTGATCTCAGCGAAACCGCAAATCAGATGAGAAGTTCATATACATTTCACGGGCGGGATATTTTTGCTCCTATTGCAGCGAATATAGCTTGCGGAAGCTCTCTTGAAATGCTCGGATCGAAACTTCCGCTTCGTGACGTTGTGCGGACAGGGCTCAAAAAGCCTTTATGGATGGAAAACGGAGTGGAAGCGGTTGTTTTGCATAAGGATAGATTCGGAAATCTTGTGCTGAATATTCCTGAAAATCAGATTATGCCTGAGCGAATGTCTATACCTGATAAAACTCCATGTGTGGGAATAGATGCCGGCTGCGTCAGACGCGCATGCTGTTATGCAGAGCTTGAGTCCGGTGTTCTAGGGTTGATTGTAGGAAGTCAGGGGTTTTACGAACTGGCTCTTTATCAGGGCTCAGCGGCTGAAAAACTGAATTTTGGTCCGGGAGATTCACTTGTGCTTAAATGGGGCGGTATATGAGAATTGGGATTGTTAGGGATTTTTTGATTACTCTTGGTTTTATGACCAGAATCGGTCCGATACTTGATATTGAACCGGAAGATTTAAGGCGGACAGTAAAATGGATGCCTTTCTGCGGGCTTGCTCTCGGCGCAGTGATAATTCTTCCTTTTTATCTGGGATTGTTTGCGGGGAAGTTCTGGATTCAGGCATGGTTGACGCTTGCTGCGTCTATTTATTTGACTCGGGGGCTGCATTTTGATGGCATTGCCGATATTGCAGACGGAGCGGGTCCTTTTCCTGATCCAGATAAATTCTGGCGCATAATAAAAGACAGCTGTTCTGGAGTGTTTGGAATTTTAGTTTTAATCGTAATGCTTACTGGTCAGCTTATTGGTTTTTATTATGTATTTGAAGCAGGGGCGTTAGGTGCAGTCTTATGGGTCTTTGTTGTTGGACGACTTGGAAATTCCGTAATGTGTATGGCCGGAAAATCCTTTGCAAGACCGGGGCAGGGATCGCTCTTTATGTGTGGAGCGGATAATTTTTCTATTGCTTTTGCTTTTGTTACAACAGTTGTAGTTGGGATCTTTGCTGTGGATATCAATACTCAGATTTTAACTTATCTTCTTGCTGCATTATGTATTTTGTTTTTATACAGACTTGCAAAGAAGGTGAACGGTGCAAACGGAGATTTTTTGGGCGGGGCTGTTGTTCTTTCCGAAACAGCCGCATTGCTTGCTTTTGTAGCTTGTCATTAGTCGACATATTTTCTGCTTTATTTTTGCGTTAGTGTCTGTATAATGCTCTTTAAGGTAGACGTTTTTTAAAGCTTGATTGGAACTTTCAATAGATTGGGGACAGCTTATGAATGATTTGCCTACGCTTAGAAAGTTCGGGGAGCAGCTTGATGTTCTCAAGCTGTTTGCGGAGCAGGGCGAAGTAAAAAAGGCCTCAGCTTTAGCACAGTCTATTTTCGAAAACTATGTGTTTGTAAGAGACATGTTTCTTCGTCAGGAAGATGATTTGCTTTCGGCGGGTAATGCCCTTGCCGAGAGTGAAGACAAAGCTGAAAAGCTGGAAGCAAAGCTGAAGCTGGCGCTTGCAGCTTATAATTCTGATTTTGAGTTGTTCCGTAAATTTTGTCGCGCGCTGGATTATGCAAATACACTCAAAGATCTTTCAGATTTACCAGACATGTTGAAAGATATTGCCAATGAATTGGGAGTTCACAGAGTTACAGTTGTTTTAGACCGCAAACTTTGTGAAGGATTGCCGGATTCAGGAATACCTTCATTTTTTTTAAAAGGGTGTATGCGTTTCATTGACTCAACCCTTCGTAACACTGGTAATAGAGTTTTTATAGGCCCTCTTTCACGTATGATGCGGCCTGATGTTTTTTTTGGAGACCCGGAAATGAGCCCTGAAAGTGGTGGGTCGTGTTTTGCTTTCGGGCTGATGGATAAGTATAGCCCTGATGAAATGATAGGGCTCTTTTCTCTTTATGATCCTTCTGTCAGCAGATTTCATCCTGAAATGGGAACGGATTTTCTGGAGCATTTTTGTAGTTCTATAGCATCGACATTAATAGATGTAATAAATCATCAGAAGGCGATGATTTTAAGGGAAGACGTGAACAGAATCACTCATCACGATCTTAAAACTCCGCTTAATGCAGTAATAAATCTGCCTCATCTGCTTCTTGCTGAAGAAAAAGATCCAGATAAGATAGAAATGATACAAGCTATTCAAGACTCTGGTTATCGCATGCTTGGTCTTATCAACAGATCGTATGATTTATATAAAATGGAATCAGGAACTTATAACGTCGTTCCCGAAAATGTTAATATTATTCCGATGATACAGCGTATTGAGCTTGATCTTACAGATGTTATTAAGTCTAAAAATTCTGCTTTGCATATTTTTGTGGATAAAGCGAAATGGAACGGTGAAGAGGGCTTTTATGTCAGAGGTGAAGAGTTGCTTCTGTTCTCTATGCTGGCTAATCTTATAAAAAATGGATTTGAAGCGACTCCTGAAGGAAAGCCCGTAACAGTGGCTTTTTCCAGTGAAGATAATTTTTCAATTGCGGTTCACAATTACGGAACAGTTCCTGCTGCCATACGGAAAACTTTTTTTGAAAAATATTCAACAAGCGGTAAAAAAGGCGGAACTGGTCTCGGTACCTATTCCGCCAGTCTTATTGCTAGGGTTCATGGTGGTGAGATCGATATGATCTCTTCTGATGAGGAAGGGACTCTTGTTACCGTGAAAATTTAAGTTGTGCCTCTGCTACAAAGCAATGGATGCACGGGGACATCTTTGAATGATTTTTATGAGCGGCCTTGGAAACAGTCTTAGCGATTTATAGGTAGTTGAAAAATAAATTTAGTTCCTTTGCCCGGGGCAGAGTCTACGGAGAAAGTTCCGCCGTGATTCTGAGTGACTATGAAGTATGAAACAGAGAGCCCTAAACCTGTTCCAACCCCTTTCGGCTTAGTGGTAAAGAATGGTTCGAAAACTCTTTTGCGGGTCTGTTTGTCCATTCCAGGTCCATTGTCTTCAACTTCAGTTGTTACATATCCGTCTTCTTCTTTTACTCTGATAGTGATCTGTGCTGGGGCTTCCGGATTTATCACACTGCTCATAGCGTGAGCAGCATTGCCTAAAAGATTCAGCAACACCTGTTCTATTTCAGTTGGAGCACAAACAACAAAAGGCAAATCGGCTGCGTAATCTTTTACAATATTGATTTGTTTGAAGTCATAGTTTTTCTTCAGGTTATAATCCTGCTCGGCCAGAGCCAAAGCTTTATCAACGAGATCAGTCATCTGACATGAAGTGTGGCGCACATCCGTTTTGCGGCTGAAATCGAGCATGTTTGCCATTATCTTCGCGGCTCTCTCGGCAGCACTTCGTATATTGTTCAGCATTTTGAATATCTTGCGCTCTTCCATATAATTTTGCATGTCTTCAAGAGAGAGTCCGCGTTCTTCAGCCGCTTTGATATTACCAGGCAAATCAGGAGAAAGGCGTCGTTCAATGTTTTGCGCGCCTTGGAGAATTCCTCCGAGAGGATTATTTATTTCATGGGCCATGCCTGCCGCAAGTCCTCCCACAGACATCATTTTCTCAGTCTGAATCATAATTTCTTCGATTTGGACGCGAGCTGTTACATCATCCAGGCGGATAACTGCTCCTTCTATGTCGTCTCCTATAAGTGGGTAGATAGTGATGTTCCCATAATGTATTTCGTTGTCCACCTTGCGGGGGGTGCGTACTCGTTCGTATGTTTTTCCGTTTTTAACGATTCGCTTTGCACGTTTTAATTCGTAAGACAATTCTGGAAAGACATTGTATAGGCGACGATTCAGCGCTTCTTCTAAAGAAAATCCTGTTGCAATTTCTGCCCCGGAATTCCATTGGGTGACACGGTCTTTGTTGTCGACCCCTACGAGAATAGAAGGCATGGAATCAATAATGTTTTTAAGATGATTGCGAAGTCGCAGAAGTTCTTTTTCAACTCGTGCATGTTCGTTTATTTCTATTTCAAGATGTTCGTTTGTGGATGACAGCTCTTCGTTTCCTTTTTTTAGTTCTTCCACCAGATGTTCTTTTTCGAGAATGCCGCGTCTAACAGAATTAATCATCTGATTGATGACCATTCCCAGTTCTCTGGTTTCTGTGGGACCGCCGACAGGAATGTTTGCTGCTGATATACCGTTTTCCCCGATTGCACGGCTTGCCGCAGTTAATTTTAAAAGAGGCTGTGCAATTCTTCTTGAAAGTATAGTGGCAAAAGCGAGAGCAAGGGCAAGAAAGCCCAAAGAGAGAAGGATAATTTTATTTCTGAGTAATATTCCCGGTTGTTCTAATTCTCCTACATAAATAGAGGAACATACATACCAGTCCAGTGGTTCGAAATGTCTGACGTAGGTACGTTTTTTGAATTTAAACTCACCGAGGTGGTATGGAGGTTTATCCCACATGTATTCAAGTACTCCGGTTTTATTGGAAGACTTGATCAGCTCCTCACCTATAAGTTCTCCTGTTTCTGGATTTCGTAATGTTGAGGTGTTCATACCTGCATATGTGGGATGCACAACTAATTCTTGGTTTCCGGTAAAGATAAAGATGTATCCGCTTTTTCCAAGTTTAATCTTTGCCAAGGAGACTTGCAGTTCATGCAGCATTGCATCAAAGCGTTTGCGAACATCCGTTTCAATGTCATCTACGTAAACGCCGGACCCTATGATCCAGTTCCATTCTTTAAAAATTTTAACATACGAAATTTTAGGCTGGTCTTCGGTTAGGCCGGCAGGACTTGGCTTAGGCCATAGATATTCGACGTATCCGGCCCCCTTTTCTTCGCATATGTCTCTGGAGGCTACGAATAGATTTTTGCTATTACCTGATGCGGTGTTGAAGCGAGGGTCATCCAAAATTTTGCCGTCAAGTTCCGGCAGTGTTGTGTGCATTATCATGCTTGGGACAGGCTTTCCAGTGTCGTTAATCCAGATATAGCCGACCCAGTTATCATATCTCATATTTTTAAGCTGTTCGAGACTGAGAGTCTTGGCTTCCTTCTCAGTAAGTGTGCCTTGTTTATATTTTTCATAATTTAAAAATACAGCTGCGTATGCTATACCTATAATGTCTTTTAGCTCACCCTTGCGGTTTTCAAGGATGGCTTTTTCAAAAAAGAGTAAGCTTTGGTACTCGTTTGAGACATTGAGCAGAGTTGAATCGATGAGAGCTTGTGCATTGTTGTATTCAGACTGGTATACTGAGTTGGTTACTTCTCTTTGAGCAAAAAAAGTAATCCCCGCGGTTGTTATGATAACAAGCCCGGCGACAAAAAGGAGTATAATTGCTCTCATGGATTTAAACATACCGTCTTCTCTCTTCGTGCAAATGAGGCTGATGAATCTAGTGAGTCGATGATCTTTTTTATTATTAATAAACAATAATAGCTAGATACTTATGTTTGGATGATATCATATAGCTGTTATGAGGTAAAACCGTTTAGAGGCTTTCCCTTCAATTTTGTTCGTATAAAAGCCTTGTCAGGGCCATCGAGAAGCTGAAAAGATTCGGCTTTTATCCTGATAATTTCACATTCCGGTCCCGAGAAAAGATCCGCAATGTTCGAGTTTTTTTGGGAGATAAGTTCTATAATATCAGCGCGTTCGCTGATGGATGAGACGGGAGTATGTATGCCTGTTATGGTTAATGCTTTTATTTCTCCCTGTCGTTTTTCAAGTTTACCGTCCCGGTCATCGATAAGCAGGCTCACTTGTGGGTTTTTCTCGATATTCTTCCATTTGTTGCTGTTTTTGCGGCTGATCATGTATATCTCAGACGCATCGTCGGAGCTGGCATAAGTCATAAGCGAGGAAAGAGGGTAGGGTTCTCCCTGTGTAGAGAGAACCAGAATATTATTGTTTCTGATGAGTTCAAGGCAGGTTTCGAGTTTGTCTTTTTCGTTTGGCATGTGTCCTTACCTGAGTTGTTTTATTCAAACAGGACTTTTTGTCCTTCTATCAACTGACTAATAACAGAAGAGTCTGAGAGCGTTGAGGTATCCCCGAATTCGTTTTCTCCGGCTGCAATTTGACGAAGAATTCTGCGCATGATTTTTCCAGAGCGTGTTTTAGGGAGTCCTTCGGAGAATTGTATGGTCTCCGGAACAGCAACCGCTCCGATTTCTTTGCGGACCCAGTCACGAAGAATCTTGCCCATTTCTTCGTCTTCATCGAGGCCGGGACGCAGGGTTACGTATGCATATATGGACTGTCCTTTAATCTGATGTGGAACACCTACTACAGCCGCTTCAGTCACATCGGGATGAGCAACAAGGGCTGACTCGATTTCCGCAGTTCCGAGTCTGTGGCCTGAGACGTTTATAACATCATCTAACCTGCCCATAATCCAGAAGAAACCGTCTTCATCAATCCGTGCGCCGTCTCCGGTTTCATACATGCCGGGGAACCGTTCGAAGTACGTTCTGGTATATCGTTCGCGGTCGTTGTTTATAGAATGCAGCATTCCCGGCCAAGGGTCCGTGATAACCAGATGTCCGCCCTCGTTCACTTCTGCGGGAGTGCCGTCACTGCGGACTACTGCGGCATTGATTCCGGGCAGAGGTTTTGTGGTGGAGCCCGGTTTAAGCGTGGTTGCATAGGGCAGCGGAGAAATCATGATGCCACCCGTTTCAGTCTGCCACCATGTATCGAGCAGTGGCAGTTTCTCTTTGCCCACATGGGTATGGTACCACATCCATACTTCCGGGCTGATGGGTTCTCCGACAGTCCCGAGAATTCTAAGTGACGAGAGGTCGTATTTTTCGGTCCACTGCCTGCCCTCCCGCATAAGCGCTCTTATGGCTGTGGGGGTGGTATAGAAAATATTTACGCCGAATTTATTTATGATGTTCCAGAACCTGTCCGGCTTAGGATAGGTCGGGACTCCCTCAAACAGTAAAGTTGTAGCTCCGAGAGCGAGCGGTCCGTATACGGTATAACTGTGGCCTGTGACCCAGCCGATATCCGCCGTGCACCAGTGAACATCGTCTTCTTTAAGATCGAAAACCCACTGAGAAGTGTGTGCCGCACATGTAAGGTATCCCCCGACTGTATGAACTATTCCTTTGGGTTTTCCGGTGCTGCCGGATGTATAAAGAATAAAAAGCGGATCGTTTGAGTTTAGAGGAACAGGTTCGCAGCAATCAAGGATATCTTCAGCAGCCATTTCTTCGTGCCACCAAGTATCCCGTCCTTCGATAAAGTCTATTTCATCGCCGGTTCTCTTGACGACTATGACTTGTTCAATCGACGGGCATGAAAACAGAGCTTCATCCACATTCTTTTTCAGGGGAATTGTTTTTCCGCCTCTGAGTACGCCGTCGCCTGTAATCAGAACTTTGGCATCGCAGTCAAGAATACGGTTTTGCAGGCTGATTGCTGAAAATCCGGCAAAAACAATGGAGTGTACAGCGCCGATACGGGCGCAAGCAAGCATGGCTATAACCAGTTCAGGAACCATGGGTAGATATATTACGACCCGGTCTCCTTTGCTGATGCCCATTTTTTTCAGAACATTGGCAAATCTGCAAACCTTGCGATGTAGCATCTGGTAAGTGAACACAAGTACATCTTCTTCCGGTTCGCCCTGCCAGATGAGCGCGGCTTTATTTCTGCGTCCGGCTGTCAGGTGACGGTCCAGACAGTTGTATGAAGCGTTGAGTCGTCCGCCTTCAAACCAGCTGTATTCATGTTTTTCAGGGTCGGAGACTAGAGTTGTGCGAAAATCACGATTCCAGTGGAGTAGTTCCCGCGCTCTTTCCGCCCAGAATCCTTCGGGGTCTTTTACTGCTTTTCTGCAAGCTTCGTCATATTTTTCCATGCTTCCGATAAAAGCCTGATTTTGCATATCTGCAGGCGGATCAAAGGACCTTTGTTCCGTCATCAAATTCTCGATGGATTTTTCACTCATATTTTTACTCTGATATTTCCTGTCTTTTCGGGGGGTGTGCACCTCAACTCAATATATACTCTGTTTCTATCGGGATGGATAGTGCTGAACTCGTAATTTCAATCCTGATAATTTTCTGTTACCACTAAACTCAAGGTAGTTTATGCTTGATAATGGTTTCAATACATAGGTATGACGATATTAGAGCTGTTTTTCATCTTCTGAATATTAAAAAGAGGCTTTCATGAGTGTTGTTAATCTGGGATTCCTTTTTCAACCTAGGTCCGTAGCCGTTATCGGTGCCACCAACGAGCCTGGTAATCCGGGCAATATTCTCATGCGCAATCTCATGGGAGGCGGGTTTCTCGGTCCGGTCATGCCTGTAAGTACGGATGCGGAAGCCATTTCTGGGGTTCTCACATATAAAGACGTGGAAGCTCTGCCTAAGGTTCCCGATCTGGCTATTATCTGCCGCCCTTTGGCAGAATGTCCGGAGCTGCTCATAAAATTACGTAAAAGAGGCGTAAAAGCTGCTGCTTTGATTGGTCCCGGATTCAGTGAAATGACCGAAATGGAAAGGGGTAAGCTCAGCAGAGAACTTTTGAAAGCCGCGAATTCTCCACAGATGAGGATTTTAGGTCCGAAAAGTCTGGGATTTATTAATCCATCTTTGAATCTGAATGCCAGCATAGCTCCTCTCCCTGCAAAAGCGGGTAAAATAGCATTTGTTTCACAGTCTGACAGTTTTATTCCGACAGTTCTCGACTGGGCGCATACTAACGATATCGGTTTTTCTCATGTGATATCTATGGGAAGCCGAATTGATTTAACTTTCGGAGATGTTCTTGATTATCTTGGGTCTGATTCTCAAACCCGCTCTATTCTGCTCTATATTGAGTCAATTAACGATGCCAGAGACTTTATGTCCGCTGCCCGTGCAGCGTCCCGCAACAAGCCTGTACTGGTAATTCGTCCCGGTCTTGCTTTACAGCAGGTGACGCAGGAATTGTCTCAGCTTGGTAATACTATGAATGCAAGGGCAGATGAAGTTTTTGATGTAGCTTTCCGCAGGGCCGGTATGTTGCGAGTGCAGACCATTGATGGTCTTTTTGATGCGGCTCAGACTCTTGCCAGCCTTAGACAGCCTGTTCGCGGTAACCGTTTGGCAATTATTGCAAACGGAACAAGTGCAGGACTGACAGCCGCAGACGGACTTATCAGCCGCGGCGGCAAGCTGGCTAAGATTTCAGATGAGACAATAGAGAAGCTTGATAAACTTTTTGCAGGAAGGTGGGGTAAAGCAAATCCGGTCAGCGTGGGTTTTGATACTTCGGGAGAGATATATCTTGAAGCTGTTAAAATTCTTATTAAAGATAAGGGAGTGGATGCGGTTTTAATTGTAAATGTTCCTTTTTCAGGTTTTTCAGGGGTGGAAACAGCTGAAACGATAGCCAAGGGGCTTAAAAAAATCAGACGTATGGTTCTGACCGCGTGGCTTGGTTCAGGTATGTCCCGTAAAGCCAGAAAAGTTTTTTCTTTTGCGGGAATACCGACTTATGAAAGTGCAGATCAGGCTGTGCGTGCGTTCATGTATATGGCTGAGTATCAGCGAAATCAGGAACTACTGACCGAAACACCGGATTCTTTGCCTTCTGACTTTTTCCCCGATACTACTTCCGCCCGTGAGATTGTTCGCAAAGCTCTTACACAGGGCCGTGAATCCTTAAATGAGCCGGATTCCCATAAAGTCCTTGCGGCTTACGGTCTTCCTGTTGTTGAAACCAAAATTGCTGTTTCAGCGCGTGAGGCTGTTATTGCTGCGGATGAGCTGGGTTGTCCTGTTGCTCTTAAAATTCGGTCCCCTCAAATCAGTCAGCCCTATGATGTGGGCGGCGTTGTTCTCGATCTCGACAGCCCTGAAAAAGTCTGGGAGACAGCGGCGAATATGTTGACCCGTGTGAACAGACAAAGACCTGACGCCTATATTGAAGGATTCACTGTTCAGAAAATGGGCAGAAGATCCAGAGCTCATGAGTTGTTTATTTCAGCCTCTATTGACCCGACTTTCGGGCCGATTATTCATTTCGGACATGGCGGAATGACCAGAGAAGTTGTTCGGGATCAAGCCATCGCAATGGTGCCGCTTAATATGAGTCTGGCCCGCGAGCTTATCAGCCGGACCCGTATTTTCAGGCTTTTATCAGGTACACCTACTCAGCCTCCCGTGGATATTGAAGATCTTTGTCTGACGCTTATTCAAGTTTCGCAGCTTTTCATTGATATTCCTCAAATCGTGCATCTCGATATCAATCCGCTTTATGCTGATGATACCGGAGTTCTCGCTTTGGGTGCGAAGGTAAGGATTGCAGAATGCGGGGAAAATTGTCCAGAACTGGCAATCAGACCTTATCCCAGAGAGCTTGAAGAATGTGTAGTGCTGAGAGACAGCAGACAGGTAACGTTACGTCCCATAAGACCAGAGGATGAGCCTGCACATTATGTCTTTTTAGATCAGGTGTCGGATGAGGATATGCGGATGCGCTTTTTCGGAGTGGTCCGCAGGGATTTCGATCATAAAGATATGTCACGTTTCACCCAGATTAATTATGATCGCGAAATGGCTTTTATTGCCACAGCGATAGGGCCGAAAGGAATACCGGAAACACTGGGCGTTGTGCGAACATCAACCAAGCCGGATAATTCAGAGGCAGAATTTGCTATATTGATCAGGTCCGATCTTACGGGAACCGGTCTTGGCAGTATGCTTTTCCATAAAATTATCCGGTACACCCGCGAAAGGGGAACCCATTGGCTGGTGGGGCAGACTTTGTTTGAAAATAAAGCAATGCAGGGGTTGGCGCGTAAGTTCGGATTTGAGATCAGCGAAAATTATGAAGAAGATCTGGTTGAAATGAGGCTGGATTGTTCTAAAGATCTTGAGAAGGAATAGTTTATACGTATCTTTTTTTACTTAGGTATTAATAGTTAAAAACCCGGCCCTGAATAAGTTCAAGGCCGGGTTTTATTGTTTTAATGTTCTCCGGGATGTTTAGCGTAGGTCAGCGGACCTTTTTCATAGCCGACTTGTTTCAGCCACCATGCCGGATAGAATACGGACTGGGCAATTCCGGCAGAAGTATTGAGATAGCCGTCATTGTATTTGATGTAGAGATGTTCGGACAGCTTCCACCACTTGTTCAGCACTCTTTGAGCATTATCGTCACAATATTTTGTGAGCATTTCTTTTGCTTCAGCCTTTTTTTTGTTTTTGATCAAGCTGAGTGCGGTCTGCTCAATTCCTAACTGTCTGCCGAATGCTTCCGCTTCAAATCGGTCACGCACAGAATGAATGTCTTTTATCATGAAAGAATATTTGAGCATTGCATAATTGGCGACGTAGTTGAAAGCGGTCCACATGCTGTTACGGTCAAATTTTAGAATGTCACCCTGCTGCAGCGGGGCGGGCAGGTTGTTAACTCCTGCATAAAAAGGCATCAGGCATGCTGTTGCCGGACGGTCCGGTCCATACCATGTTAATCCGCCTATGGTGTCAGGAAGCCATTTGCGGGACTGATTTACGTAGGCATAAACACATCTGTAAATGTTCAACGGACGTTCAAAGGCTCCTTTGACAACGCTGAGTTCGCCTTCCTTTTTGGAAACGGATTCGGCTTGTCCTTCAAATCGGTTGGGATCGTTGAAAGGTCCGGCAGCCAACCCTTTTGTCAGGTCGAATTCAGTCCCTTCGTAGTTGTCTCTGTGAATGGTGAAAATATTTTCCACACTTAGTTTGTTATCGGGCTTGATAGCGAAGGGGTATTCTTTCGTTAACGGTCCTTTCACCCACGCTGAAAGTTTTTTGGACGGAGCAACAAGGGATTGCGCTCTCCAGACTCTGCGTAATGAGTAATAGGGGTGATGATATTCACCGTCACCATATGTTTTAGTCCAGTCCAGCGGGCCGTTTTTAGGTGACCACCAGCCCTTTTCTTTTGCTGCGGAGAATACATTTTTGGAATGCATCATGTCCCGCGCATCTCTAATCTCACGGATGCGGAACTGGTTTGCGGCTACAAAAAAACTGTCGTCAGGAACGCGCTGGGCAACCCATACTCCGCCTGTTCCATCTTCTTCATAGCCGCACATTTCCATAACCCAGCCTTCTTCGGTGTCGGCAACAAGAAGTGTTTCTCCTGTTCCATAATAACCGTATTTATCGATGAGTTTGCCCATAAGTTTTACGGCTTCGCGTGCTTTTGTGCATCGTTCTAAAGCGACCCGTGAAAGTTCAGAGGAGTAGAATAAGCGTTTACCCGGAGCCGGTTCCGGTTCGACTTTCGCCTTATCGGTGCATTCACCGATGGAAAGCTGGTGTTCATTCATAATGCCGTAGTTGGCATCAAAATATGCGTAGGTATGTTTAACCTGCGGGATATAACCGATGGGGACGCTGTGTGTGTAGCCTGCTGTGTCATAACCGGGGCCGCGGTCCTTTGCTACAAGGCGTTGAGTTTCACTTCCGCCCCATTCCGGTTTGTATCCCAGAGAGCAACCGTCGTAATATACAGCACGCATACTTCCTTTTTTATGGTCCATTGCGGGGACATAAATAAGCCGCCCGTCTCCGAGGCCGTCATCTGAGTGCGAAACCATTACAGAGCCGTCAGCAGAAGCTTTTTTACCTGTGAGAGTGGTTGTGCATGCCGCCGCAGGATATGTTGCAAGCAGTAAAGCACCAACTACAAAGGTCAGCAGAAATGTTTTCATAATGAACCTCATGACAAGTACTGAAATTGATATAATTATTTTTTAAATCAAGTCTGTCATATCATATGAAAGAATGGGGTTCAAATGTTGAGGGGATATTTTTGTAAGTATGGGAGGGATGAAAAGCCTCGTCCGGTCATGAAAATTAATCGGATCATCTAGGCAGTAGCCATAAACATCCACATCCCCGCCAGCTAAACCAATTGGGTCGGGGGTTATGAACCTGCCGATGGTGAGGGCATATTCGTTTCTTAGGTTTAGGACATCCACCCCCGGCTAAAAGCAAATTTATCTCCATCAAGACGGCCAAATATTTAAATTTTAGTGTTAACTACATCATCAAGTTCATAATGTTTTTTACAGTATTCCTCATAAGCAATCCGTCCTATAGCAAGAACAAGAAAAATGTTTACAACTTCATTAATTGCGCCTGAATACAATAATAGATCGTACATTTGCTTAGAATATGAAATGTTCCATAAGACGAGGAAAAGGCTATTCACTGCAAGCAATACCCCAAAATTAATCAAAAAAGACTTAAATGACATAGGAAAAAACTTAAATTTTGATAGCGGAAGTATTGTAGCCATATAAATGATTGAAGCACACAATGCGAAAAGAAATGATTTAGCAGTAAGACTTGAGAGTACATAAAAAAAAGTATCATAATCAAAAGAAGTATTTGATGAGACTAGCATATCGCCAAGAAATATTCGTACCATATCAAAAATATTATCAATTAAAGAAGCTAACCATGAATTTACTTTTGCTAAAACAAGCATAATAACAAAAAAAAGAATTATTTTTTTAAAAATATACAACAAGTTATACGATCCCTTTACGTCTCTAATTAAACTTAAGACTAAAGAAAATATAACAATAGAAAACATTAAATGACTATACCATTCTTCCAAATTTTTAAATCTAAATACTGAATAGATAAAAAGAATCATAAAACAATATATATTTTGTTTTACGACAGCAAAAAAATACAATGATATTTTTGACACTAAATACTCCACTATGGAGATGGACACTCTTTCAACAGTATCCATCTCCATATCAATTTTATTTATTAACCCGACTGCGTTTAATTACTTTTTTCACTTTTTTTAGGTATGGAATTGCAATCGACATCCTATCATCAGGAGTATCCAAATAAGCCTTAGCAATTTCCTTAAGTGAAGGACTTACTGCCTCCTGAATAGCCTTTGCCCGCTGCTTACGGAGCGTGGAGTTTTTGCTGTATAAATCACTCCATTTACTTGAATAAACTTTATGATTTATTTCATTCTGATGTTTTTCAGTTTCTTTTCCTTTTTCAACCATATTATTCCAAGAGTCTTTAATTGATTCAGTCAACTCTTGTCCCAAAGAGGTTTCGTCAAGAATTACTTTTTTGCCATACTTTGCAGCTTTTTTTTGGGTCTCAGGATGAGTAATCGGACTGACAATTTTGTGAGTCTCGTCTAAAGCTTCCTCAACGAGTTCAACTCCGGCTTCACCAGCAATGCTGCCTATTTTTCCTAAAGCTTGGCTAGTTCCTTTTACGGTCTTCACAAGGCCATTTCTAACTCTTGATGGAAATCCTTCTTCCTTTTCATGAACATTATGACTCGGAGTGTCAGTCGAATGTCCGCGCACAAATGCCTTGTTCCGTTGTATTTGTTCGTGTTTATTTTTCCCAATATCCGATTCCTCACTCTCCCCAGCCAACCCCGTCCGGTCATGAAAATTAATAGGATCATCCAAACAGTACCCATAAACATCCACATCCCCGCCAGCTAAACCGATTGGGTCGGGAGTTATGAACCTGCCGATAGTGGGATTATATTCACGATATCCCAAATGTACGAGTCCGGTATCTTTGTCTGTCAGTCCCGCGGCGAATCCTAAACACACCTCTAAGCTGACTCCGCTATCGAGCAATACATTACCGAACGAATCATATATAATTCGCTTTACATCATAACCTCTTTCGTCCGCAACCATGAAGATAGTGCCGACTTGATTTGTTGCGAAAAGAAAGGTGCGTCCTTCAAATGTCATGCTGACGGGATCGCCTTCTTCGTTATAGGAAAATACTTTTGGGTGTAATCCTTCGCCGTCTGTCACGGCTATAAGTGTAGTCAAATCCTGCCAAAGATACTTTTCGACAACTTTGCCGTTGATAGACTTCGCAATTCTTCGCCCCAGAGGATCAGAGGAATATTCGATTCTTCGTCCGTCCGGTAAACGAACTTCGTGAAGCGGGCCGGATTCTAAATATGAATAGCGAGTTACCTGCCCGAGATCAGTTTTCATAATCATGCGGCCTTGATTGTCGTACATATATTTTACTTCGCCAGCTTGCAGGAGTTGCATGTTTTGGCCGTACTTAAACAACCTTGGTTTTGTCTGCCGAGTTTCCGCGAATAAGCGTTCACCGTTTTTACCGTACTGATAATGTTCAATAACAGCGTTGTCGCAGAGAACTTTGCTGAGTCTGCCGCCGTTGTCGTATTCATATTCACGTTCAATAGCTTCTGGATCGAGAACGATGCCTGTGTATATGATTCTGCCGTTTTCATCTCGTTCGGTGGCGAGTAGCGAAAACTCTTCCTCCGAATTTGGAATCATGAACGATTTTGTTTGGTATGCTTCGACAGCTTCAACATCCACGGAATCCCTTTTCTGTTCATCATAAATATGTTCACCCGTGCCAGCTTCCGGCTGTCGCGGCTGATTCCTTGCAACTTCTGCAAGTAATTCCCGCCCGTATTGAGTATTTATCAGATCTTTAACAAGCGGGAGTTCTGGATTTTCAACAATAAACTTTGCGTGGAGATTCCGCTTTGTTTTTTTAAGATATTCCTTTTCGTATTCCATTTCTCTAAGCTTGCGTTCCCATAACGCCCTACGTTCAGGGGACATCATGCTTGGATACATGCGTTCATGGGCTGGAAATTCTTTGAGACAATAATAGGGGCTGTCCATTTCTTCCGGCCCCTCAAGAATTGAGTTCGGTACCACATCGTACATCATTTCCAGAATGTCTTCGGGAGGCAGTGAGTTTTTATACAGGCGAACATTGATTGGAATATCCTTGCCTTCTTTCTTTCTTAACTTGTAACCGCCGGGATAGATCATGTTTCGTCTCCACTTATTTTTGTGATCGCCTTTCCAAATACAGAAATGTTCTGAATTTGGGTGATGGTCGTTTGTCTTAATAAGCAGAGGATAATGGACAAGGCGGACATGAATAAGCCGAGTCAGGTCCGTCCTGTGAAAAAAACAAAAAAATACCACGTTAGATCCTTAAGCTTAATCAGGTGTAAGTGATGGACTTAACCTAGACGGGGTGAAGGATCGAACATGGTATTTGTTACGGACTGTCCGTGAGGACGTTCCGGACACCTCCCGATTGATGTCTTCTAGCTAAATCGGTGAATTCTTATATTTCTTTAGCCCGCTTGCAAAAACATGCTTCCGGTATGTATGGTATCTTTATAAAGATTAAACTTACCAAACCGGCGGAGACTCAAATTGAGAAAATCGTTTTCAATTTTTATAATATTAATCCTGCTATCGATGACAGCGGGAATTAGTTTTGCTCGAAACGGTTCCGCCATCCCTGATCAACCTTTGCTTGATGCGGATCAGGCCTTTGTACTTTTGAAAGAAGGCAATCAGCGTTTTGTAAAAGGTTCCAGTGTTTATCCTAATCAAACTTCCCATCAGCGGAAAGTGCTGGCTCTGAAAGGGGAGCAGCCTTTTGCAACGATTGTTACCGGGGCAGATTCGCGAGTAGATCCTGTGCTGATTTTTGACCGTGGTCTGGGGGATATTTACACAGTGCGGATTGCAGGAAATGTGGCAGGAACAGATACTCTGGCTTCTGTAGAATACTCAATGCTCGCAATTGAAACTCCGCTTCTTGTCGTCATGGGGCATACAAGGAGCAGTATCATTAAGGCAGCGGTCGAAAAGATGACTGTTAAGGGATATCTGGTTCAACTGATGGGTAAAATGGAGCCGGCCATAAAAATGACCAAACTCATGTACCCTTCATTAAAAGGAAATGAGCTGGTTGATAAGGTTGCTGAAACGAATGTTCGGCAGGTTTTACGCGATATTTTAGGGCACTGCCCCGGAGTGCTTGATAAAGTCCGGTCAGGTAAAGTTCAGGTTATGGGGGCTGTTTACAACACAGATACCGGAGCCATTAATTGGCTTGGACCCTAGCTTACAGCTAATCCGTCTGAATTTCGTAAGATTTAAGTTTACGATATAATGAACTTCTTTCAAGTCCGACAGCTTCTGCCAGCTTAGAGACACTGCCGTTAAATTCTTTCAGTTTAGTTTCAAGGAATTGGGCTTCAAAATCCGCGCGGGCTTTTTTGAAATCCAGTTGCCCTTCAGGAAGCGGAAGAGGCAGTTGATCCTGTTCGATGCTTTCAACTTTGGGGTTGTCCGCAATCTCGGGGGGTAGTTTGTCCGGTCCAACTTCCTTGCCGCCGAACATAATAAGCATCCGTTCCACAAAATTTTTCAGTTCACGGACATTTCCGGGCCATGCGTATTCGGACAGAACTTTCAATGCCGAGTTTGTAAAGGTCAGCGGTTTGAATCCATGCTGTCTGTTGAGGCGGGTTATAAATTCTTCGATAAGTAGCGGAATATCTTCAGACCTGTCTCTTAGAGGAGCAACTTCGAGAGGGAAAACTTTAAGCCTGTAGTATAAATCTTCGCGGAAATTACCGTTTTTAATTTCCTGAAAAAGGTCTTTGTTTGTTGCGGCGATAACACGCACATTCACATTGATTGTTTTACGACCACCGACCCTTTCAAAACATTGTTCTTGAAGTATCCTTAGTATTTTAGCCTGTGTTTTCAGGCTCATATCACCAATCTCGTCGAGAAATAGAGTTCCGGTGTCCGCCAGCTCAAATTTCCCTTCCTGTGCTCTTTCGGCTCCTGTGAAGGCTCCTTTTTCATGTCCGAAAAGTTCTGATTCGATAAGTTCTTCCGGTATTGCCGCGCAGTTTACGGCAACCAGCGGCCTGTCTTTACGAAGACTTTGCGAATGGATTGAGCGGGCGACAATTTCTTTGCCGGTCCCGTTTTCGCCGGTGATGAGAACCCACGCGTCAGTCGGAGCAACTTGCCCGATAATTTCGCGCAAGGATACGATTGCTTCTGAGCGACCTGTCAATTTGGCAGGTTGTTCAGTTTCAATACGTGTTCGCAGAGCTTTGTTTTCAGATTGCAAGTTCGAAAATTTGACTGCTTTTTCAGCAGTTATAACTACTTTTTCCAGTGAAAGGGGTTTTTCAATGAAGTCAAAAGCACCTTTTTTGATTGCAGAAACAGCTGTTTCGATATTTCCATGACCGGAAATCATCACCACGGGCAGCCAGTCCCATTCTTTTTTGATGCGGTCTAGGACTTCAAGTCCATCCATTCCGGGCAGCCAGATATCCAGAAAAACCAGATCCGGCATATCGTCCGATATAGATTTCAATGCGTTTTCGCCGCTGTCAGCTTCGCTTACGGAAAAACCTTCATCTTCTAAGACGCCTCTAAGAGAATATCTAATTCCATCTTCATCATCGACTATAAGTATGCTTTTGCTCATTTGGTGTCCGTTTATTGGCCGAAGGAAAAAGTTTCGTTTTCAATAATATCTATACAGGCATCAACTACGTCAGCATCATAGATAATTCCGCGTCCTTTTACAATTTCTGCGATAGCTTTACCAAATCCCAGAGCGGGGCGGTAAGGGCGGTGTGAACTCATCGCTTCCACAACATCTGCAACTGCGATTATTTTTGATTCAGGCAGAATGATTTTTTCCGATAGTCCATCCGGGTAGCCGGTTCCGTCAAGCCTTTCGTGGTGCTGTCGAACAATATCTGCAACAGGCCAGGGGAAAGAAATACCTTTAAGAATTTCATAACCTATTTCAGGATGAGTTTTTACTAAGCTCATTTCCAGATCAGTAAGCCTTGTGGGTTTTGATAAAATTTCAGCCGGGATAGAAATTTTTCCTACATCATGAAGGATTCCGGCAATTTTGATGCAGTGAATTTTTTCTACCGGTAGATGAAGTTTTGCCGCTATTCTGGAAGCCAGTTCGGCTACCCTTTGCTGATGCCCGGAGGTGTACGGATCGCGTTTTTCGGACATGGTAGCAAGGGCGGCAACAGTTTCATCAAATGTACGCCGTAACTGCTTAATGCTTTTTTTGAGAGCGACTTCACTTTCTTTGATCTGTGAAATATCTCTGAATATAATAACAGTACCCATGACGATGTTTTTGTCTTGAATTTTGGAAATATTTACCGAAACTGGAATAGTTTTGGTTTTTGTTTTCAGAGCAATATCTTCAATCAGCAGCGTTTCTTCAGGTTTTGAACTTAAAGTTCTTAAAAGACTAATGGATTTTAATGTTGAAGAGTCCACCATATTGATTTCTTCACTGAATTTTTTTGCGAAAAGGTCTTCAGGTGAAGATTCCAGCATAACGGAGGCTGTTTTGTTCACGGATTTTATTATTCCGTTTTGATCTATCGTTACAACTGCGTCGGCTATACTGTCGAAGGTTGTTTTAAGCCAGCGGCGATTTTCTTTGAGAGAGCATTCCGCTTTGTGCTTATAAAGAGCTATTTCGATAGTCAGGTTTAATTCCCTGTCTTCAAAAGGCTTAATGATATAGCCGAAAGGTTCTGTTACTTTGGCTCGTTTCAGCGTTTCATTGTCAGCGTAAGCGGTAATATAAATTACCGGAATGGAGCAATCTCCGCCAATTGCTTTGGCTGTATCAATTCCGTCCAAGTCTCCTTCGAGCATTATATCCATGAGGATAAGATCCGGTGACAGGTGAAGAGCCATTTCAATGGCGGTTATTCCATTGGAAGCAGTTCCGACTACAGTATATCCTAAGGCGAGAAGTCTACTTTTGATATCAAGTGCAACAATAGCTTCATCTTCTACGATAAGAACTCGTGGCATTTGATTGCTTGGTTCCGGCTTTTCTGGGTAGGGAAGCATATAAAACTCGGTAGTTATAGCTGATCATATATTAAGGTATTAAGTCCAACAACTGCTAGACGCATCCAATTTGAGTTGGTTTATAGCTGATATAGTATAATCACGAGTTTTGATTTCAGGCAAGTGTAAGGAGTATTTTATGGCTCCTCGACGTTTCGTGTGGAATTGACTTGATCGACAACACAAGTGAATGCAGTATATTCGGATGACTTATACTG